>NZ_JBHVJT010000012.1:0-88294 GCF_042798815.1 Kitasatospora sp. NPDC057738
CCGGTGGCCTGCTACTCCATCTCCTCGTCCAGGCTCCACCCCCCCCCCGCTTGGGGGGTTGTTGTCGCAGCCGTCGGCCGCCCCCCCCCCCCCCCCCACCATGCTGGGCGGGACCGGCTGCGCCCGGCTTCGGGGCCGGTTGGGATCCGGTATGTCCGCAGGTCGGCGCGGCCGCACCGGGCCGCGCGGGCCGCACCGGGCCCTCCCCGCAGGCCCCCGCACCCCGCCCCGCCTGCGGCCATACCGCTCGCCAGGCGTTCCCGAACCGGGCCCGAAGCCGCGCCCGCGACCCTGGCCGGGAACGCCCGTGTACACCCGCTCCGCCGCGCACGCCCCCGCACAGCGAAGGACGACCGAAGGACGGCCACCATGCCCTGCCCACTCTGCGCCCAGCCCGTCGGCACCAACGACCAGTTCTGCCCCTCCTGCGGCGCCGCCCGGGGCGCCGCCCTCGACCTGGCCGCCGAGGAGCGCAAGCTGGTCACGGTGGTCTTCTGCGACCTGGTCGACTCCACCGCCCTGTCCGGCGCGCTCGATCCGGAGACCCTGCGCGAGGTGATCCTGCGCTACTTCGAGCGGATGCACCGCCGGATCGAGGCGCACGGCGGCACCCTGGAGAAGTTCATCGGGGACGCCGTGATGGCCGTCTTCGGCGTCCCGGTGATCCGCGAGGACGACGCCCACCGGGCGCTGGCCGCCGCCCTCGCCATGCTGGAGGACCTGGAGGACCTCAACACCGAGCTGGACGCCACCCTCGGGGTCCGCCTGGACGTCCGGATCGGTGTCAACACCGGCCAGGTGGTGGCGGGTTCGGACGCCTCGGCGCGCCAGGCGCTGATCTCCGGCGAGACTGTGAACATCGCCGCCCGGCTGCAGACCCGGGCCGCCCCCGGCCAGGTGCTGATCGGCCCGCAGACGCTGCGCGCGGCCGGTCCGGCCGCCCAGGTGGACGAGGTCGGCCCGCTGCACCTCAAGGGCAAGGCCGAGCCGGTCACCGCCTACCGCCTGGTCGCCCTGGACGAGGACGACCCGGAGCTGCTGCGCCGCTTCGACGTCCCGCTGGTCGGCCGGGATCGCGAACTGGCTCAGCTGGACGCCGCGTTGGCGCGGGTGGCGGGCGGCTCGGGGGCCGAGCTGCTGCTGGTCGCCGGCGAGGCCGGAATCGGCAAGACCCGGCTGGTGCGCGAGTGGCGCGAGCGGGTCGGCCGGCGCACCGCGCGCTGCGGCACCGCCCGCTGCCGCAGCTTCGGCGAGCAGGGCACGCTGGCGCCGATCGCCGAGGCGGTCCGGACCCTGCTGGACGAGCCCGGGGGCGCCGCTCCGGCGGAGGCGCTGGCCCGGCTGGACGAGGCGACGGCGCCGGGCCTCGACACCCGCCGCTCGCTGGAGCTGCTGGCCGCGATCCTGCGGGGCCGCACCGTCGAGCGCCCGGCCGTCCTGGTCCTGGACGACTGCCAGTGGGCCGGCCCGGCGCTGGTGGACGCCGCCGGGTGGCTGGCGGCCGAGCTCGGCGCGGCCCCCGTGCTGCTGCTCTGCCTGACCCGCCCCGAGCTCCCGGCCGCCCGCCCGGAGCTGCCGGCACTGCCGGTCGGCGGCCTGTCCTGGGACGAATCCGCCCTGCTGGCCGCCCAGTTGACCGAACTGAGTGCCCACCAGGACGCGGTTCCCACCCGGCTGCTGGAGCGCGCCGAGGGCAACCCGCTGCACCTGGAGGAGCTGCTGGCCGCCCTCACCGAGACCGAGGGCCCCGTCCCGACCGACGAACTGCCGCCCACCGGACGGGCCCTGCTCAGCGCCCGGATCGACGGGCTGGAGCGCGACGAGCGCGCCACCCTCGACCTCGCCGCCGTCCTCGGCCGCGCCTTCACCGCCACCGAACTCGCCGAACTCGCCCACGGCGGCAGCGACCAGGACGCGTTCGCCGACCCGGAGGACGACGTCTTCACCGGCCCGATCGACGGGCTGCCGGCCGGCCCGTCCGCCGGGGGCGACGACACCCCGCCGCGGCTGCACGCCGCGCTGGCCCGGCTGGCCGAGCTGCGGCTGGTCGAACCGGCCGGCACCGGCTACCGGTTCAGCAGCGGCCTGGTCCAGGAGTCCGTCTACCAGTCGATGTCCAAGCGGGCCCGCGCCGAGCGCCACGAGCGCGCCGCCGACCTGCCGGCCGTCCGCTCCACCGGGGACGCCGCCGTCGGCGGCCACCTGGAACGCGCCCACCGCTACCGGCTCGAACTCGGCCTGCTGGACACCCGCACCGACGTGCTGCGCACCCGCGCGGCCGCCGCCCTCTGCGCCGCCGGGGCCGGCGCGCTGGCCCGCGCCGACCTGCCCGCCGCCACCGACCTGCTGGAGCGCGCCGTCCGGCTGCACTACCCGGGCGAGCGCGCCGCGGGCCCCGCGCTGCGCCGCCTCGGCGAGGCCCGGCTGGCGCTCGGCCGCGCCGAGGAGGCGCTGCCCGTCCTCGCCCAGGTGCGGGACGCGGCCGCCGACCCGCTGGACGCCGCGCACGCCCGGCTCGCGCTGGCCGCCCGCGGCCTGCCGCCCGGCCCGGACCAGCCCGCCGCGACCGCCCGCGCCGTCCTGCCGCTGTTCACCGACACCGGGGACGACCTCGGCCGGGCCCGGGCCGGGCTGCGGCTCGCCGAGGAGCAGTTGCTGGCCGGCCGGCACACCGAGGCCGAGCGGCTGCTGGACCAGGCCCTCGACCGGGTCTGCCGCACCGACGCCGAGCTGGACCGGGCCGCCGTGCTGGCCGCACTGGCCGCCTCCCTGCTGGCCGGCCCCGAGCCCGTCCCCAACGCGACCTTCCGGCTGCGCGCCCTGCTCGGCGAGCACGGCACCGGCCGGCGGACCGTGCGGGTCGCGCTGAACGGCCCGCTGGCCGTCCTGCTGGCCCTGCGCGAGCGCCCCGAGGAGGCCGAGCTGCTGCTCGCCGAGGCCAACAGCCTGGCCGGGGAGCTGTCGCTGGCCGAGGCGATGGTGGCGCTGCCCGCGCTGACCGCCCAGGCGGCGGCCGCCCTCGGCCAGAGCGGCCAGGCGCTGGACCTGCTCGCCGACGCCGCCGAGATCGCCCGCCACCAGGGCAGCCCCGCCCCGCTGCCGCGCCTCGCCCTGACCAGCGCACGGGTCCTGCTGGACACCGACCGCCCGGCCCAGGCCGCCCGGCACCTGGACGACGCGGACGCCCTCGCCGCGCTGCCGCCGGTGCTCGCGATCGAACTGGACGCGCTGCGCGGCCGGCTCGCCGCCGCCCGGGGCGAGGCCGCGCCGGCCCTGGACCTGACCGCCGCCGCCCTGGCCGCCGCGGAGGCCACCGAGTCGCTGCTGCTGCAGGCGCTGACCGCGCTCGACCGGGCGCACGCCCTGCTGCTGCTCGACCGCCCCGCCGAGGCCGCGGTGGCCGCCGCCACCGCCCGGGACCGGTTCGCCGCCAAGGGCCACCTGCCGGGCGTGCGGCGGGCCGAGCGGCTCGGGGGCACCCGGTGAGCGGCCCGGCCGGCCTCACCTGGAGCCTGCGCGACCGCACCCCCGCCGACCTGCCGGTGCTCGCCGACGCCGTCGCCCCCGACGGCGAGGAGAGCGGCGGGGGCGGGGGCGGGGGGACCGGCAAGGGCGTACGGGTCTGCGTCGTCGACTCCGGGATCGAGCCCGACCACCCGCTGGTCGGGCCGGTGCAGGGCTCCTGGGCGGTGGCCAGGGACCCGGCCACCAGGGAGCTGGTCGTCCGCCCGGACTCCGCCGGCGACACCTGCGGGCACGGCACCGCCTGCGCCGGCATCATCCGCCGCACCGCCCCGGATTGCGAGCTCTACAGCGTGCGGGTCCTCGGCGAGCGCTTCACCGGCACCGGCGACATGCTGATCGCCGGGCTGCGCTGGGCCGTCGGGCAGCGCTTCGACGTGATCAACCTCAGCCTCTCCACCACCCGGACCCGCTTCCTGGACGAGCTGCACGCGATCGCCGACGACGCCTTCTTCGCCCGTACCGCGATCGTCGCCTCCGCCCACAACACCCCGGTGGAGAGCTACCCGTGGCGGTTCTCCTCGGTCATCTCGGTGGGCAGCCACCAGGAGGACGACCCGCGGCTGCACCTGTACAACCCGGCCCCGCCGGTGGAGTTCTTCGCGCCCGGCCAGAACGTCCGGGTGCCCTGGCTCGGCGGCGCCACGATCCGCACCACCGGCAACAGCTTCGCGACCCCGTACGTGGCCGGGCTCTGCGCCCGCATCCTGTCCCGGCGGCCGAGGCTGACCACCTTCCAGCTGAAGAGCGCGCTCTACCTCACCGCGGCCAACGTCCAGGTCCCTTCCACCCCCACCCCGGAGGCGCCCGATGACCCTCAGCACTGACCCCGCCGTCGACCCGCTGGCCCGCGAGCTGCTCCAGTCCGTGGTGGACGTCGCCCGGGCGATCTTCGGCGCCCAGGCGGGCTCGGTGTGCCTGCTCGACGAGGCGGCCGGGGAGCTGGTCTTCCAGGCCGTCTCCGGGCGCGGCGAGGAGTCGCTGGTGGGCCGCCGCTTCCCGGCCGGCCGGGGGATCGCCGGCTGGGTGGCCGCCTCGGGCGAGCCGATGGTGGTGGACGACCTGGGCGCCGACCGCACCTTCGACCGGGACTTCGCCGAGTCCACCGCGTACGTCCCGACCGCCCTGATGGCCGCGCCGCTCACCCACGGCAGCCGGGTGCTCGGCGTCCTGGAGGTGCTGGACCCGGCCCCGCAGGCCCGCGCCAGCCTGCCCGAGCTGGACCTGCTGGCGATGTTCGCCCGCCAGGCCGCCGCCGCCCTGCGGGTGATCGCCGAGCGCTCCCCCGCCCCGGCGCCGGCCCCCGACCGCGCCGCCGCCCTCGGCCTGCTCGCCGACCTGGAGGAGCTGTTGCGCCGTCAGCCCTGAGCGCCCCGGGCAGCCCGGGCGTCGCGGGCCGGGGTCAGCCGGGCGATCTGCCCGCGCTCCAGCGCCGCGTACACCGTGCCGTCCGGGGCGACGGCGATGCCGTGCGGCTCGGCGCCCGGGCCCGGGACGGGGTGGCCGTCGAGCCGCCCGTCGGGGGTGAGCACCCCGATCCGGCCGGCGCCCCACTCGGTGAACCAGAGCGCCCCGTCCGGTCCGGCCGCGACGGCGTGCGGCCTGGCCGAGCGGTCGGCCAGCGGATGCTCGCTCACCTTCCCGTCCACGGTGATCCGCCCGACCAGCCCGCCGCCGATCCCGACGTACCAGAGCGCGCCGTCCGCCCCGGCGGTGATCCCGACCGGCGCGGTGCCCTCGGTGGGCAGCCGGTGGACGGTCACCGCGCCGTCGGTGCCGACCCTCGCCACCGCGTCCGCCTGGTTGAGCGTGCACCACAGTGCCCCGTCCGGCCCGGCCGTGATCAGCGACGGGAAGGCCCCGTCGACCGGCAGCGGGTACTGCGTCACCTCGCCGTCCACGGTGATCCGCCCGACCCGGTCGGCGTTCAGCTCGGTGAACCAGAGCGCCCCGTCCGGCCCCGCGGCGATCCCGTACGGGCCGGGGTCCTCGCCCGGCAGCTCGAACGAGCGGGCCCGCCCGTGGACGTCGATCCGCCCGATCCGGTGGTCCCGCATCCGGCTGAACCAGAGCGCCCCGTCCGGGCCCGCCGTGATCACCGCGGGCCCGCACCCTGGCGCCCCGAGGCCGTAGCGCCGCACCGTCCCGTCCGGGGCGAGCCGCCCGATCTCCCCGCTGTGCACCAGCGTGAACCAGACGCCCCCGTCGGGCCCCACGGCGACCCCGTACGGCCCGGCTCCCGCCTCGGCCACCTCGAACAGTTCCATGCGACCCCTCCCGAAGCACTATTGCGACTCATGTCGCATTAGCAATGCTCACATGATCCCCCGGCCGACGGCAACCCGCTTTCCGCTCCGCCCGGCCGGCTGCTCAGCGGTCCGGCACCGCCGACCGGTCCGGATCCCCGCGCAGCACCGAGACGACGCCCATTCCGGCCGCGCAGACCGGGACGGCGAGCAGGGCGCCGATGATGCCGGCGATACCGGCGCCGGCCACCACGGCGACCATGATGGTCGCCGGGTGCAGCTCCACCGTGCGGCTCTGGATCACCGGCTGGAGGATGTTCCCCTCGATCATCTGCACCGTGAGCACCACGCCGAGCGCCCACAGCGCCGTACCGATGCCGCCGTCGGCGAGGGCGACCAGGACCGCCGCCGTGCCGGACAGGAAGGCCCCGACGAAGGGGATGTAGGCGCCCATGAAGACCAGCGCGCCCAGCCCCGGCGCGCCCGGCACACCGAGGGCGAGCAGGCCGATGGTGATGAAGCTCGCGTCGATCAGGGCGATCAGGGTGGTGCCGCGCATGAACCCGGCCATCGCGTCGAAGGCCCGCCCGGCGCAGGCGATCACGGTGGTGGCGCTGCGCTCGGGCAGGTAGGAGCGGATGACGTCGCCGGTGCGGTGGCCGTCCCGCAGGAAGAAGAACACCAGGGCGAGCGCCAGCACCCCGCCGGTGATCAGCTGGGTGAGCAGGCCGAGCCCGGAGAGCACGCCGTTGGTGAGGGTGGACACCAGCGAATTGGTCTCGCCCTTGGCGTTGCTCAGCGCGTGCTGGATCTTCGACCCGAAGGGGCCGAGCCAGCCGGCCAGCCGCCGCCCGGCCTCCGGGAGCGAGGCGGCGATCTGCGGGGCGCTGTGCACCAGGGAGTTGACCAGCAGGGCGATCACCCCGCCGACCGCCGTGACCAGCACCGTGCAGGTCAGCCCGGCGGCCAGGCCCCGCCCGACGCCCCGGCGCACCAGCCAGGGCACCACCGGGTAGAGCAGCGAGGTCCCGAGCAGGGCCAGCAGGAACGGCACGGTCGCGGCCCGCAGTTCGACCAGCGCGAAGACCACCAGCGAGGCGACGGCGATCAGCAGGATCACCGCCAGCGACCAGGCCGCCGCCTGCCGCAGCGCGGGCGGCAGCATCAGGTACGGCCTGCGGTGGTCCGGCCGCCGCTCCTCGCCGGGCGCGCGCTCCACGGACACGGTCGCCTCCGCCGGGGTCTCGACGATTCCGGACCGCCCCAGCTCAGCAGAGGTTCCGACGGCCCGCGCGGCGGACCGGCCGGGAGCACCCGAACGAGCTACCCGGGGGCCTCGAACCGCACCGCGCCGTCCTCGCCCGCCCCCGCGAAGACCAGTACCCGCTGCGCCTCGGCCTCGGCGGCCCGCCGGTCGGCCGGACGCAGCGGGGCGAACGGGGCGACGGTCACCTCCCGGTCGCCGGTCAGCCGCCAGGTCCCGGCGACCAGCCCGTCCACCAGGAGGGTTCCGTGCACGATGCCGTTGCGGGTCATCACCCGGCCCCGGTGCTCCTCGGACAGCACCCGGGTGCGGTCCGCGTGCGAGAGCAGCAGGTTGTCGAACGGGGCGACCAGCCGGACCGGCGCGGGGGTGTCCTCGTCGGGGCGGGGCGCCTCGGGCAGGTCGTACAGCTGCCGGCCCTGTTCGTCCCGGAAGGCCCGCAGGCTCGGTGCGAGCCGCCGCAGCACCGGGGCGAGGCCGGCCAGGCCGCACCACTGGCGCAGGTCGGCCGCGGAGGCGGGGCCGAACGCGGCGAGGTAGCGCAGCACCAGGCCGTCCGGGCCGGGTGACGGGTCGAGCGGGCGGCCGAGCCAGGCCTCGGCGGTGGTGTGGGCGGCCGGTCCGCCGCGCCCCCACAGCCCGCGCGGCGGGACCTGCACCAGCGGCAGCCGGCAGCGGGCGGCCTGGGCGAGGGCGGCCGGGTCGCGGTCCGGGCGGCTCGCGGCGAGCAGCGCGCCGAGCTGCTGGAAGGTGCGCGGCCGCTCCTCGACCAGGGTGCGGGCCTCGGCGGCGAGCGCGTCCAGGTCCAGGCCGGTCAGCCGCTTCCCGAAGGTGGTGCGCATCGCCTGGTCCAGCATCGGCTGGAGGAGCGGGCGCAGCGTCAGGCAGTCCTCGGCGGTGACGAGGTGGATGGTGCCGCGCTGGAGGGCGGTGCGGACCACCGCCCGCTGCTCGATCAGGGTGCTCAGCCGCTCGGGCGTGAAGCCGTCGAGCCGGGCCAGCAGTCCGAGGTAGGGCGGCTGGGGTGCGGCCTGGGCCTGGAGGCCGCCGAGGTGGTGGATCAGTTCGGCGGGCTGCTGGTCGGTGCGGGCGAGCAGGTGCTGACGGGCCAGCAGGGCCCGGCCGAGCGCCCGTCGGCTCAGGACCGGTGCGGTCACCGGCGGCCGTCCAGCACGGAGCGCAGGACGCCGATCCGGTTGGAGGTGATGGAGGCGACGCCGCTCTCGCGCAGCCGGCGCATGGTGCGGCGCAGGTCGGCGGTCCAGGTGGAGACGGCGAGCCCCTGCTCCGCCGCGGCGGCGGTGAACGCGGGGGTGACCAGGCCGAACGGCGGGTTGAGGTAGCGCGGGCGCAGGTCGTCGAGCAGGGCGCGCACGGGCATCCCGGGCTGCTTCCAGGTGAGGGCGATCTCGGCGTCCGGGCTCAGTTCGCGCACCGCGAGCATGGCGGTGGTGGGGCCGCAGAAGGCGACCGCGCGTTCGGCGCCGAGCCCGGTGACCACCGACCAGGTCGCCGCGGCCGGTCCGGCGTCGTCCAGGTCGATCAGCAGCCTGCGGCCGTCGACGGCGGCGACCGCCTTGATCGCCTCGGCGAGGGTGGGGACGGTGAGCGGGCCCTGTCGCAGCTCCTCCAGCTGGTCGGCGGTGACCCGGTCGATCGACCGCGGGTCGCGCCAGAGCCGCTCCAGGGTTTCGTCGTGCAGCAGCACGGGCACCCGGTCGCGGGTGAGCCGGACGTCCACCTCGACGGCGTCGGCCCCGGCGGCGAGCGCGGACTCGACGGAGGGCAGGGTGTTCTCGCGGTGGCGGTAGGGGTCGCCGCGGTGGGCGACGGCGAGCGGTTTGGCCATGGCGTTCAACGGATCCTTCCGGCGAGCCAGGGGGTGAGGTCGTGGACGCCGATGGCCTCGCGGTGGCTCGGCTCCCCCGGGACGGTGACGATCAGCGTGGTGGACGGCGGGAAGGTGCGCGCCTTGACGTGCACCAGGTCGGACCAGAGGGCGTTCAGGAAGCCGGGGACGCGGTCGCGGTCGACGTCGAAGGCGATGCCCTCGACGGTCACGGTGACCTCGTCGTGGGTGAACAGCCGGACGGTGACGGCGGGCCGGCCGTCGAACTCCAGCAGTGCCTCGTGCGGGAGGGCGTCCGGTTCCCCGTCGGGACCGCCCGGGCCGACCAGCCCGGCGAAGGTCCGGTCGCGGCCGATGTCGTGCTGGGCGCGGACGGTGCGGCCGTGCCGGGCGGTCACGGCCTCGATCGCGAGCACGGCGCTCTGGGTGGTCGGCAGGTGCGGGGGTGGCATCCGGGCCTCTCCTTCGGTTCCGGGGCTCGTGGGGCTCGTGGGGCGGGGCGGCCGGGGCGGCCCGTGCTCGGGCGACGGGCCCCGACTAGCGTCGTTCGACCATCACATTGGTGGACTTGATGACCGCCGTGGCGGGTGCGCCGGGGACCAGGTTCAGCTCCTCCGCCGACTCCCGGCTGATCAGGGACACCACCCGGAACGGCCCGGCCTGGATCTCCACCTGCGCGGCCACGTCGCCGAGCACCACGTGGGTGACGATCCCCGGGAACCGGTTGCGCGCCGAGGACGGCCGGCCCTCCGCCTCGGAGTTCTCCGGCCGGGCCAGCTCCCGGGCGAAGGCGGCGAGCTCGGCCCCCGGGATGATCCGGTGCCCGTGCTCGTCCCGCGCGGCGGCGACCCGCCCGGCGTCCACCCAGCGCCGCATGGTGTCGGCGCTGACGCCGAGCAGCGCCGCGGCCTCGCCGATGCGGTACGGGTTGGCCGGCACCTCGGGCTGGCCCATGAGCGTCTCCTGACGGTGGTTCTGATTCCCGGGGCGAGTGCCCCTGCGCCATCCTGCCGTACGGACGGCGCGGGTGATCACGCGAGGGCGGTCACGGCTCGCCGAAGAGGTCGCGCCGCACCGCGTCCCCGGCGGTGAGCACCGCCCCGGCGAGCACCGCGCCGCCGCCCGCCGTGCCGGCCCGCACCTCGGTGCTCAGCGGGGAGAGCCGGGCCAGCCGCCGCTCGACCCGTCCGGCCAGCTCCGGGCCGCCGGCCCGGCCGACCTCGCCGCCGAGCACCACGCAGCCGGGGTCCAGCACCACGCAGACGCTCGCCGCACCGATCGCGATCCGCTCGGCCAGCTCGTCCAGGAAGACCTCGCCCGCCGCGCCGGCCGCCAGGGCGGCCCGTACGGCGGCCTCGGCGGCGGGGGCGTCCCCGGCCGGGCCGGCGGGCAGCCCGTGGGCGCGGGCCAGCGCGCAGATCGCGGCGCTGCCGACCAGGCTGTGGAAGCCGCCCTCGCAGCTGTCGGCGCTGGGCAGGGCGACGGTGCCGGGAACGGGCAGGAAGCAGATCTCGCCGGTGCCGCCGGAGAAGCCCCGGCGCAGCCGCCCGTCCAGGATCACGGCGGCGCCGACGCTGTGGCCGAGCCACAGCAGTACGAAGGTGTCGCGGTCGCGCGCGGCACCGACCCGGTACTCGGCCCGCCCGGCCAGGTTGACCTCGTTCTCCAGGATCACCTCGGTGCCGGGCAGCTCGCGCAGCGCGGCGAGGAGTTCGGCGTGCCAGGCGGGGAGCTTGCCGGTGCTCTGCAGCCGGCCGGTGGCCTGGTCGACCAGTCCGGGGGCGCCGACCGCGACGGTGTGCAGCCGTTCGACGCCGACGCCGCGAGCGGTGTCCAGCAGGGCGGCGACGATGGTCCCGGCGGTGTCCGGCCCGCCGTCGCCCTCGACCGGGACCTCGGCGGTGGCCAGGCCGCGCCCGGCCAGGTCGGCGACGACCAGGCTGACGCCGCCGGAGCGGACGTCGAAGGCGGCGAGGTGGGCCCGGGAGGCGACCAGCGCGTAGAGCCGGGCGTTGGGGCCGCGCCGCTGTTCGCCGCGCTCGCCGACGACGGCCACCAGTCCGGTGCGCTGGAGGCGTTCGAGCAGGTCGGCGACGGTCGGCCGGGAGAGGCCGGTGAGGTCGCGCAGCTCGGTCGCGGTCAGGGGGCCCTGTTCGAGCAGGAGGTTGAGCGCCAACCGGTCGTTGATCGCCCGGGCGGTACTCGGCGTGGCCGTACGCGCGGTGGTCATGGCAGCTCATCCTTCCAGAGCATTTCTATCAGGGTCCCTTCCTGATAATTTAGCGACCGTCACAGGGCACTGTCGCGCCCCTCACCGCGCGACCGGGAGGGAAGAACCCATGAGCGGAACCACCGCACCACCACCGCCGGAGCCGTTGGCCGCGCCCCGCCGGGCCCGGAGGAGCATCGCCCTGACCTTCCTGGTGCACGGGGCCGTCACCGGCAGCTTCGTCACCCGCATCCCCTGGATCCAGCACCACCTCGACCTCTCGACCGGCCAGCTCGGCCTGGCCCTGGTCATGCCCGCCGTCGGCTCCTCCCTCGCCATGCCGCTGGCCGGCCGCTTCGTGCACCGCTACGGCGGCCGGGCCGCGGTGCGCGGGCTGATCTCGCTCTGGTGCCTGTCCCTCGCCCTGCCCGCACTCGCCCCCTCGCTGCCGGTGCTGTGCGCGGCCCTGCTGGCGTACGGCGCCACCTCCGGGATGGCCGACGTCGCGATGAACGCCCAGGGCGTGGAGATCGAGGAGCGGCTCGGCCGCTCGATCATGTCCGGGCTGCACGGGATGTGGAGCGCGGGCGGACTGCTGGCCTCCCCCTTCGGCATCCTCGCCGCCCACCTGGACCTCGACGCCCGGATCCAGCTCGCCGTCACCGCGCTGGTCCTGCTCGCGCTCGCCCAGCCCGTCTGCCGCGGCCTGCCCGACCTCCGGGCACAGGAGGGCGCGGAGGAGCCGCCGCGGTTCGCGCTGCCGCCGCGCAGCTCGCTGGTGATCGGACTGGTCGGCTTCTGCGCGGTCTTCGCCGAGGGCGCCTCGATGGACTGGAGCGGCGTCTACCTGCGGGACGTCACCGGCGCCTCGGCCACCGTCGCCGCCGCCTCGTACACCGCCTTCTCGCTCACCATGGCGGTCAGCCGGCTCGCCGGGGACGCCGCGATCCGCCGCCTCGGCGCCGTCCGCACCACCCGCATCGGCGGCGCCGTCGCCACCGTCGGCGGCCTGCTGGTGGTCGCCGCGGACAGCCCGGCACTGGCCATCCCCGGCTTCGCCCTCATCGGCATCGGCATCGCGGTGATCGTCCCGCTCGCCTTCGCCGCGGCCGGCCGGATCGGCACCAACCCCAGCCAGGCCATCGCGGGCGTCGCCACCGTCACCTACACCTCCGGCCTGATCGCCCCCGCGGTCATCGGCGCCCTCGCCCAGGCCACCTCGCTGACCGTCTCCTTCGGCCTGGTCACCGCGCTCGCCTGCGCCCTGCTGCTGAGCGCCGGGGCGCTGCGGCTGGCCGAACGGAATTCCGGCGGTGAGAACGTGACCGCAATGTCACCGGAAAAGCCTTCCGGAAAAGATCTCTCCGCGATATGATGATGAATTCCTGAGGGAATTTCCCGCTAAGGTCTCGAACCGCCGGGCGCACACCGCGCCCGGCGGTTTTCGTGCTCCGCGAGAGGAATTCCCCCGTGTGCTACGACCCGGACGCCGCCCCGCCCGTCCTCGGCCCCGCCCCGTGGCCCCTGGCCGAGGCCGCCCCACTCACCCTGACCTCGGCCGACGGCACCCGGTTCGGTGCCTTCCTGGCCCGGCCGGAGACCGCCACCGGGCCCGGGGTGCTCGTCCTGCCGGACAACAGGGGCCTCTCCCCGTTCTACCGCCGGACCGCCGCCCGGCTCGCCGAACACGGCCACCCGGCCCTCGTCCTCGACTATTACGGCCGCACCGCCGGAGCCGCCCCGGAAAAGCGCCCGGCGGAATTCGGCGAAATGCCGAACCTGCTCCCCCACCTGCTCGCGCTCACCCCCGCAGGACTGGACGCCGACATCACCGCCGCACTGGAACGGCTGCGCGCCGCCGGGCCCGCCGAGGTGGTCGCGCTCGGCTTCTGCTTCGGCGGCCGACAGGCCTTCCGCACCGCCGCCCCGCGCTTCGGCCTGGCCGGCGCGGTCGGCTACTACGGCTACCCGGACACCCTCAACGGCGCCCCCGGGCCCACCCAACTGGCCGGGGGGCTGACCGCCCCGGTGCTCGCCTTCTGGGGCGGCGCCGACGAGCACATCCCGGCCGCCGCCGTCGAGGCCTTCGACGCGGCGCTCACCGCGGCCGGCTGCCCCCACGAGTTCGTCAGCTATCCGGGGGCACCCCACAACTTCTTCGAGCTCGCCGCCGTCGAACACGCCGACGCGGCCCGCGACTCGTGGCAGCGCCTGCTGGGGTTCCTCTCCCGACCGAGCTGAGGTCCGTCCCGCGGGTCGGCCCGGGGCGCCGGCGGGGCCCGGGCACCGGTTAGGCTCGGGCGGTGTTCGAGCCCGATGCCGTTCCCGTGCCGCCCGCCGTGCCGCAGGCGCCCGCCGTCGCACCGCGTTCCCCGTGGTGGCGGTTCGCGCTGCTGGTGGTGGTGCTCGCGGCGACGGCCGGGTCGCTGCTGCTGTGGAGCCCGACGGAGCTGCTGTCCGGCGGGCTGGCGGACCGGATGCCGGGGTACTGGTTCGGCCCGCTGTTCGCCCTGGTCTACGCGGTGGGGACGCTCGCCTTCGTACCCCGGCCGGCGCTGAACGCGGTGGCCGGTCTGCTGCTCGGCATCCAGCAGGGCGTGCTGCTGGCCGTGCTCGGCACCACCGTGGGCGCGGCCCTGGCCTTCGGGCTCGGCCGGGGCCTCGGCCGGGAGGCGCTGCGCCCGTACCTGCGCGGGAAGGTGCTCGGGGCGCTGGACCGGCGGTTCACCGAGCAGGGCTTCCGCAGCGTGCTGGTGCTGCGGCTGCTGCCCGGGATGCCGTTCCAGGCGGCCAACTACGGCGCCGCGTTCTCCGGGGTCCGCTTCCTGCCCTTCGTGCTGGCCACCGCGATCGGCGTGGTGCCGACCACCGCGGTGTACGTCACGGCGGCGGCCAGCGCGGGCCGGCCGGGCTCGGCGGCCTTCCTGCTGTCGGCGGGGGTGATCGCCCTGCTGGTGCTGGGCAGCGTGGTGGGCCTCTGGCGGACGGTCCGGACCCGCCACCGGGCGACGGCCGGCTGAGCCGCTCCACGGGGCCGGCAGCAGAGCCGGGAGCAAAATCGCTCGCGCCCGCGCGCGACCGGACGCCAGGATGGCGCGCATGACCGAACCGAACCCGCGGGTGGACCCGCCGATGACGGCCGACGAGGCCGCCACCCTGACCGCCTTCCTCGACTACCACCGCCGCACCCTCGCCCTCAAGTGCGAGGATCTGACCGACGACCAGCTGCGACTGCGCTCCGTCCCGCCGTCGAGCCTCTCGCTGCTGGGCCTGGTCCGGCACATGGCCGAGGTGGAGCTGTACTGGTTCCAGTCCGTCCTGCTCGGCCGGGAGATCACCGGGCACTTCTGGACCGAGGAGCACGAGGACGCCGACTTCGACGACGTCGACACCGCTGACGTCGCGGCCGACTTCGCCACCTGGCGCGCCGAGGTCGAGGCCGCCCGCCTCGCCGTCGCCGGCCTGCCGCTGGACACCGTCGGCAAGAACCCGCGCCGGGGACAGCCGGTGACGCTGCGCTGGATCCTCACCCACATGATCGAGGAGTACGCGCGACACAACGGCCACGCGGATCTTCTGCGCGAATTGATCGACGGCGCGACCGGCGAGTGACGCGACGGGTGAAATCGTTTCCTCATTGTTGACAGAAGGTCAATTAAGCCGTGACCGCGACCGATAAGGTCAACGCGCGCAACCGTACGGTGCCGCGCCGCGTCACTGGAAGTGCCCGGGTTCGCCCGGGTTTCCGGCGCGGCACGACTCGTACGGGGGTTGCGAGCGGGCACGGGACCGGTGAACAGTGCGATACTCGGACAGTTCCGACGAGTGGATGACGTGTCAAGAACGGCACGCGACCCCGGGGGACCAGGACGGGACGAGGCAGGGAGGCGCGGCATGGGAGCACTTCGCGACGAGCACCACAACGGGTGGCTGATGCCCTCGGGGAACTACCCGGCCGCGGTGTACGACGACGAGTGGGTGGATCAGGAGACGGTTCCGGCCGCCCCCGCGCCCACGAAGATCGTCTCCCTGCGGCCGACGGGCTTCGAGGCGGCCCGGACGGTCGGTGAGCACATCCGGGCGAGCATCCCGGTGGTCATGGACCTCACCGAGATGAACGAGGCCGAGGCCAAGCGCATGGTCGACTTCGCCTCCGGGCTGATCTTCGGCACCAGGGGCGGCATCGAGCGGATCGCCCGGAGGGTCTTCCTGCTCACCCCGGCCGACGTCGAGGTCATGGTGATCGACCGCCCGATGGACGAGACCGGCTTCTACAACCAGAGCTGAGCCGCCGCCCGGCGACGGCTGAAGCTCCGGCCGACAGCGGCGGCACCCCGGACCGGGGACGGTACACCCACCGTCCCCGGTTTTTTGCTGCCCGCCCACCGAGACCCGACGCCTCACCTGAGAGCCCGAACAAAAGAATGAGACATCCGCGTCTCATGTGAACTAGACTCGATGCATGGCCACCGATCGCGACACTGTCCTGGAAGCCGCCGTCGGCGTCCTCTCCCGCCGCCCGACCGCCCACCTGGACGAGATCGCGCGCGCCGCCGGCATCAGCCGCGCCACGCTGCACCGGCTCTTCCCGGGGCGCGACGCGCTGATCCGCGAGATCGGCCTGCTCGGGCTGCGCCGCTTCGCCTCCGCGCTGGACACCGCCGACGTCGAGCGGGGCGACGCCGAGGCCGCGCTGCGCCGCCTGGTGGACGCCTCCGTCCCCGACGCCATGCTCTGCGCCTTCCTGGCCGGCGAGAACCAGCTCTACGAGCACGAGGACATCAACGACCTCTGGGAGGTCCAGATCGCCCGGCTGCACGCGCTCTTCCTGCGCGGCCAGCAGCAGGGCGTGTTCCGCATCGAACTGAGCGCCGCCTGGCTGAGCGAGGCCTTCTTCGACCTGGTGGCCGGCGTCGGCTGGTCCATCCAGGACGGCCGGCTCGCCCCGCGCGACGCCGCCTTCTCGCTCGCCGAGCTGTTCCTCGGCGGCGCGCTGCGCAGACCGGACACCCGCACCCCCGCCGGCGCCACCGCCGGCAGCACCGCCCACAGCACCGCCACCCCTGTCCACAGCACTTCCGACCACAGGCCGGACACCGATAAACCATGAACACCCTGACCGCCCGCCAGCGCTGGACCGGCCTCGCCGTCCTCGTCCTGGCCGTGACCGTGGTCGCCCTGGACGCGACCGTCCTCTCCCTCGCCATCCCGTCGATCAGCGAAACGCTGCGCCCCAGCGGCACCCAGCTGCTCTGGATCGGCGACTCCTACTCCTTCGTGCTGGCCGGCCTGCTGGTCAGCATGGGCGCCCTGAGCGACCGCATCGGCCGCAAGAAGCTGCTGCTGGCCGGGTCCGCCGCCTTCGGCGCCGCCTCGCTGCTGGCCGCCTACGCGCCGAGCGCCGGCTGGCTGATCCTGGCCCGCGCGCTGCTCGGCGTGGCCGGGGCGACGATCATGCCGTCCACGCTCTCGCTGATCCGCGGCCTCTTCCCGGACGACCGGGAGCGGGCCACCGCGATCGGCATCTGGGGCGCGGCCGCCACCGCCGGCGCCGCCCTCGGGCCGGTCGTCGGCGGGGTGCTGCTGGAGCACTTCTGGTGGGGTTCGGTGTTCCTGCTGAACATCCCGGTGCTGATCCTGCTGCTGGTGTCCGGCGCCTGGCTGCTGCCGGAGTCCAAGGACCCGAAGCCGGGCCGCTGGGACGTGCTGAGCGTGCTGCTGTCGATGGCCGGCGTGATCGGCACGGTGTACGCGATCAAGGAGGCCGCCGCGCACGGCGTGGACCGCTGGGACGTGCCGGTCACCTTCGTCCTCGGCGCCACCGCGCTGTTCCTCTTCGTCCGCCGCCAGCTGCGGCTGGAGACCCCGCTGCTCGACGTCCGGCTGTTCCGCGACCGGCGGTTCACGGCGGCCGTCTCGGCCTCGCTGATCTCCCTGGTCGGGCTCTCCGGCGTGATCTTCGTGGTCTCGCAGTACCTCCAGCTGGTCCGCGGCTACCAGCCGCTCCAGGCGGGCCTGGCCGAGCTGCCCGCCTTCGCGGGTTCGGTGGCCGGCGGTCTGCTCACCGCCGCGATCGCCCGGCGCTTCGGCGCCCGCAAGGCGCTGACGGCCTGCCTGCTGGCGATGGGACTGGGCGTGGGCGCGCTCGGCTGGCTGTCGCAGGACACCACCTACCTGCTGCTGGCCGCCTCCTTCCTGCTGGTCGGGACGGCCGAGGGCGTGGTCTACACGCTCGGCGCCGACCTGGTGCTGACCGCCGCGCCCGCCGACAAGGCCGGGGCCGCCTCGGCGGTCTCGGAGACGGCGTACGAGCTGGGCACCGCGCTCGGCATCGCCCTGGTGGGCTCGGTGGTCGGCTCGATCTACGCGAGCGGGCTGGCGGTCCCGGCCGGGACGGACCCGGCGGCGGCCGCCCGGGCCGGCGAATCGCTGGGCTCGGCCGTCGAGACGGCACAGGGCCTGTCGCCGGAGCTCGCCCGGCCGCTGCTGGCGAGCGCCCGGGAGTCCTTCGTCAACGGCATGAACAGCGCCGGGCTGCTGGCCGCCGCGCTGCTGGTCGGTGCGGCCGTGATGGCCTGGCGGCTGCTGCGCGGGCTGTCCGAGCCGAAGCCGGGGGCGGCGACCGGTTCGCAGGGCGCGGTCGACGCACCGGCCGAGCAGCCGAAGGTCACCGCGTAGCAGTGCCCGGGAACGGCCGTTTCCCCGCCGGGGGAACGGCCGTTCCCGTCTGCGGAGCGGCCGTTCCCTCAGGAAGCCCCGAAGGGCAGCTCCAGCTCCGCCCAGACCACCTTGCCGTCCCGGGTCAGCCGGCTGCCCCAGCGCTGGGCCAGCTCGCTGACCAGGAACATCCCGCGTCCGCCCTCGTCCTGTTCGGCGAACGGGCGCAGCTGGGGCGTCTGGCCGCCGGCGTCGGAGACCTCCACGGTGAGCACCCGGTCGCGGAACAGCCGCAGCCGGCGCGGGGCGTCGGCGTGCAGCAGGGCGTTCGTGACCAGCTCGCTGACCAGCAGCTCGGCGTAGTCGGTGAGCGCCGACAGGCCCCAGGCCTCCAGGGTGGCGCGGGTGAAGCGGCGGGCCTTGCCGGGCACCCGGCCCCCGCCGGACAGCGGCAGGGTGGCGATCCGGTCGGCGGGCAGCGGCAGCACCCGGGCCATGATCATCGCGATGTCGTCCTCGGTGCCGTCGGTGACCAGCGCCGCGAGGACGGCGTCGCAGCTCTCCTCCAGGGTCCGGCCGGGGCCGGACAGGGTGCGGGCGAGCAGGTCGATGCCGGCGTCCAGGTCCTGGCCGCGCCGCTCGACCAGGCCGTCGGTGTAGAGCGCGACCATGCCGCCCTCGGGAATGTCGAACTCGATCGACTCGAAGGCCACCCCGCCGACGCCCAGCGGCACCCCGGGCGGCACGTCCACCCGGGCGGCGGTGCCGTCGGGGCCCACCCGGACCGGCGGCAGGTGCCCGGCCGCGGCGATCTGGACGGTGCGCTCCAGCGGGTCGTACACCGCGCAGATACAGGTGGCGAACTGGCCCTCGCCGATCCCCGTGGCGGTCTCGTCCAACCGGGTGAGGACCTGCTCGGGCGGCATGTCGAGGGTGGCGAGGGTCCGGGCGACGGTGCGCAGCTGACCCATCGTGGCGGCGGCCCGGATGCCGTGGCCCATCACGTCGCCGACCACCAGGGCGACCCGCCCGCAGGACAGCGGCACCACGTCGAACCAGTCGCCGCCGACCTCGCTGACCACGCTGCTGGGCAGGTAGCGGTAGGCGATCTCCAGGCCGAGGGTGCGGTGCACCTCCTGCGGCAGCAGGCTGCGCTGGAGGGTGAGCGCGGTCTCCCGCTCGCGGCGGTAGAGCCGGGCGTTGTCGAGCGCCAGCGCGGTGCGGGCGACCAGTTCCTCGGCGAGGGCGACGTCGGCGGCGGTGAACGGCTCGGGGTTGCGCATCCGGATGAACTCGGAGCCGCCGAGCACCATGCCCCGGGCGGTGATCGGCACCATCAGGTACGAGTGGATGCCCGCCGCTATGCCGGGGGCCACCCGGTCCTCGCTGGCCACCAGGCCGCGCAGCGCCTCCTCGTCCACGTGCGAGCGCAGCAGCGGCTTCCCGCTGCGCAGGCACTGGACGTAGCTGCGGTCCGGGGAGTACTCGGAGGTCTCGCCGACCACGTCCACGGCGTGCGCGAGGCCGCTCTCGTAGGACTCCCCGACGGCGACGGCACGCAGCGTGATGTTCCGGTCGGAGGGGATCACGGTGGGCTCGGAGCCGCGCAGCACCGGCTCCAGCAGGTCGACGGTGGCGAAGTCGGCGAACCGGGGGACGACCGCCTCGATCAGCTCCTCGGCGGTGCGCTGGAGGTCGAGGGTGGTGCCGATCCGGGCGGTCGCCTCGGCGATGGTGGCGAGCCGTTCCTGGGCGCGGGCGGCACGGGCCTCGGCCTGGAAGCGCTCGGTGACGTCGATGATCGAGGAGCAGACCCCGAAGATCCGGCCGGTGGAGTCCTCCAGCCGGAAGTAGGAGGCGGACCAGGCGTGGTCCCGCTTGGGGTCACCGGGGACCCTTCCGTGCGAGCGGGCGTCCACCACGGGTTTGCCGGTCCTCAGCACCTGACGCATGATCTGCTCGATCTCGGCGCTGTTGATGCCGGGCAGCACGGCGGATATCCGGCGGCCGAGGTGGGCGGCGACCGGCACCCCGTTCATCCGGGCCAGCGCCTCGTTGATCCGGATGTAGCGCAGTTCGGTGTCGTAGACGGCCATGCCGATCGGCGAGCGGTCGAAGACGCCGTCCAGCACCGCGAGGTCGGCCTCGACGGCGTGCAGGGCGCGCGTGTCGGAGGCGGTGGCGAGCAGCAGCAGGGTGCCGCCCGGTCCGGCGATCGGGTAGGTGCGGAACTCCAGGTCGACCTTGTGGCCGTCGCGGTGGCGCACCGGGAAGACCCCGGACCAGCCGCTGCCGCCCATGATCCGCTGGAAGAGGCCGAGCACCTCCGAGCGGTCGGACTCGTCGGTGAGCAGTTGGGCGGCGTAGCTGCCGACGGCCTCCTCGGAGGAGTAGCCGAGCAGGGCCTCGGCGTCCTCGCTCCAGTGCAGGATCAGTCCGTCGTCCTGGAGCAGCGCCGTGGCGAGCGGGACGAGCCGATGGCCTTCGGGGTACGTGCCGTCGGAACGTCCGGGATTGCCGCCCGGTGCCGGGGCGGCGTCGGTCGCGTCCCACTCGTGTCCGTGCATGATCAGGCAGCACCCCGGTTCGGCTCGTGCCCGGCCGGGGGCCTCGCGGTCCGTGCCGGCCGGGATTCTTCTCCAGACTGCACGGACATCGGCCGCCCGGCGACCCCTTGGTCAGGGGGCGTCCGGCCGCTCCGGTTGTACGGGCGTCATGGGCGTACCGGCCGCAGCGTACTCTCCAGAACGCCCGCCCACTGCCGGATCACTCCGGAACGTCGGTGGCTGTCGTCGGTGAGCAGGTTGGCGAGGCCCAGTCCGCGGGCGAGGTCCAGTGTGGCCTGCACGGATTCGCGCACGCCGGGGCGGCTCTCGTCGGCGTCCAGGAACTCCACGGCGGCCCGGTGGGCCTCCCGGCCGACGCGGCCCTCCAGGGCGATGATCCGCTCACGCAGCACCTCCTCGGTGGCGGCGGCGGTCCACAGGTGCAGGGCGGCGCGGAACAGCGGGCCGGTGTAGAGGCGCACGATCATGTCGACCACGGCCCCGGTGCGGTCCGGCCCGGCGGCCGGCAGTTCGTCCGCGTGGGCGCGGACGGCTGCCAGCCGCTCGGCGGTGACGTGCTCGACGGCCGCGGTGAAGAGGTCCTCGCGGGTCGGGAAGTGGTGCTGGGCCGCGCCCCGGGAGACCCCGGCCCGCTCGGCGACGACGGTGACGGTCGAGCCGTGCCAGCCGAGTTCGGCCAGGCATTCCACGGCCGCCGCGAGCAGCCGGGCCCGGGTGGCTCGGCTGCGGTCCTGCTGAGGGGCGCGGGCGGCGGGGTGGCTGGTCATGGCGGCGGGCGGTTCCTGTTCCGATCGGGGCGCGGCGGGTCCCGGTCGGGGCGCGGCAGGAAGATCCTCACAGACGGGCGCCGGTCTTCGGCCGCCGGGGCGGCCCGGTCCGGTCAGCGGACGCCGGCGCGCCCGGCCTCGCGGGCGCGCAGTTCGCGGCGGAGGATCTTGCCGGCCGCGGACTTGGGGACGGCGTCCACGAACTCCACCGCGCGGACCTTCTTGTACGGGGCGACCTGCCCGGCGACGTACCCGGTGACCTCCTCCTCGGTCAGGGCGCTGCCCGGGGCGCGGACCACGAAGGCCTTGGGGCACTCGGTGCCCTCGGCGTCCGGGACCCCGATCACGGCGGCGTCGGTGATCTGCGGGTGGCCGAGCAGGACGGCCTCCAGCTCGGCGGGGGCGACCTGGTAGCCCTTGTACTTGATCAGTTCCTTGACCCGGTCGACGATGTGCAGGTAGCCGCGCTCGTCCACGAAGCCGACGTCGCCGGTGTGCAGCCAGCCGTCGGCGTCGACCACCGCGGCGGTCTCGGAGGGGCGGCCGAGGTAGCCCTTCATCACCTGCGGGCCGCGGATCAGCAGCTCGCCGCGCTCGCCGGGCCCGAGGTCGCCGTCGGAGCCGTCCAGGGCGGCGATCCGCAGCTCGGTGGAGGGGACCATCCGGCCGACCGAGCCGGGCGAGGGGTCGCCCTCGCGCGGGGAGACGACGTGGGTGACCGGGGAGAGCTCGGTCATGCCGTAGCCCTGGAGCAGGTGCGGCAGGCCCAGGCGCCGGGCGCAGGCGTCGGCGAGTTCATGGTCCAGCGGGGCGGCGGCGCACAGCAGGTACTCGACGGAGGAGAGGTCGTACTGGTCCACGATCGGGTGCCGGGCCAGTGCGAGGGCGATCGGCGGGGCGACCACCAGGGCCTGCACCCGGTGGTCCTGGACGGTGCGGCAGAACTGCTCCAGGTCGAAGCGGGGCAGCACGACCACGGTGGCGCCGCAGCGCAGCGGCTGGTTGAGCAGCGCGGCCAGCCCGTAGATGTGGAAGAAGGGCAGGACGGCGAGCACCCGTTCGCCCTCGGCGGGGCGGTAGAGGGCGTCGCACTGGGCGAGGTTGGTGGCGATCGAGCGGTGGGTGAGCATCACGCCCTTGGGCAGGCCGGTGGTGCCGCTGGAGTACGGCAGCACGGCGATGTCCTCGCCCGGGTCGATGGTCACCTCGGGGGCGGGGCCGGTGGCGGCCAGCAGGTCGGCGAGCGAGCGGTGGCCCTCGGCGCCGTCCAGGACGACGGTCCCGGCCAGCGGGTGGCCCTGTTCGGCGAGGAGTTCGGCGGCCGCACGGGCGGTCGGCAGGAAGGCGGAGACGGTGACCAGCCAGCGGGCGCCGCTGTCGCGCAGCTGGCCGGCCAGGTCGGCGGGCTTGGCGAAGGAGGAGACCGTGGTGACGGTGGCGCCGGCCCTGGTCGCGCCGTAGAAGGCCATCGGGTAGGCGGTCGAGTTGGGGCTGAAGAGGGCGACGACGTCACCGCGGCGCACGCCTGTCTCGGCCAGCCCGGCGGCCACCCGCTCGACGGCGGCGGCGAGTTGGGCGTAGCTGGTGCTCTCGCCGGTGACGCCGTCGATCAGGGCCGGGCGGTCGCCGTACCTGTGCGCGGCGCCGAGTACCGCCTCGTGGATCGGCTGGTCGACCGCGGAGACGTCGGGGAACTCGCTGCGGAACACCAAGGTGAGCCTCCAGTAAGGAAGTTGACGTAGCAACAAAACCGGCGAGCAGTTCCGTGCGGGGCGCGTTCAGGAGCATACGGACAGTCGGGGGTCCGGCTCGGCCATTGTGGGGAACCCGTGACCGTCCGTGCGTGGCGCGGTTGCTCCCGGGGGGCGCCCGACGGGACGGTGTGCACCACGGGCTCGAATGGACCGTCCGGGTGAGCACCGCCGCCCGCCGCGCCACTCACCCGGGATCCGGCTCCCCGCGCTCGCGCCCGACGCCCCGGCGACCGCCCTCGGACCGGCCGCAGCACACCGGGGACAGCACCGGCTCGATCGCACACCTGGGCGAGGTCTCGTGCATCAGTACGACTTCGGCAGCCCGAGGGTGTGCTGGGCCACGTAGTTGAGCACCATCTCCCGGCTGACCGGGGCGACCCGGCCGACCCGGGTGGCGGCCAGCAGCGCGCCCAGCCCGTACTCCTGGGTCAGGCCGTTGCCGCCGAGGGTCTGCACCGCCTGGTCGACGGTACGGGCGGCGGCCTCGCCGGCGGCGTACTTGGCCATGTTGGCGGCCTCCCCGGCGGCGAGGTCCTCCCCCGCGTCGTAGAGCAGCCCGGCCTTCTGGGTCATCAGCTGGGCCAGCTCGATCTCCACCGCGCACTGGGCGAGCGGGTGGGCCAGGCCCTGGTGGGCGCCGATCGGGGTGGACCAGACCGTGCGGGTCTTCGCGTACTCGACCGCCTTGCCGAGGGCCTGGCGGGCGAGGCCGAGCGAGAAGGCCGCGGTGAGGACGCGCTCGGGGTTGAGGCCGGCGAACAGCTGGAGCAGGCCCGCGTTCTCGTCGCCGACCAGGGCGTCGGCGGGCAGCCGGACGTCGTCCAGGAAGACCTGGAACTGCTTCTCCGGGGCGACGAGCTCCATCGGGATCGCCCGGAACTCGAAGCCGGGGGTCTCACGCGGGACGATGAACAGGCAGGGCTTCAGCTTGCCGGTACGAGCGTCCTCGGTGCGGGCCACGAACAGCACCGCGTCACAGTGGTCGATACCGGAGACGAACACCTTGCGGCCGGTCAGCAGCCAGTCCTCGCCGTCCCGGCGGGCCACCGTGGAGATCCGGTGGGAGTTCGAGCCGGCGTCCGGTTCGGTGATGCCGAAGGCCATCCGGCGGCTGCCGTCGGCCAGGCCCGGCAGCCAGCGGCGCTTCTGCTCCTCGGTGCCGTAGCGGGCTATCACCGTGCCGCAGATCGCCGGCGAGACGATGAGCAGCAGCAGCGGACAGCCGGCGGTGCCGAGCTCCTCCAGGACGATGGCGAGGTCGGTGATGCCGCCGCCCCCGCCGCCGTACTCGGCGGGCAGGTTGACGCCGAGGTAGCCGGCCTTGCCGGCGTCCGCCCACAGCTCGTCGGCGGGTTCGCCCGCCCGGGCCTTGGCGAGGTAGTAGGCGGAGCCGTAGCGGCGGCCGAGGTCGCCGACGGCCCGGCGCAGGGCCTGGCGCTCGGGGGTCTCCAGGAGCTGACTGCCGATGGTGGACATGCGGGTCCTTCCTCAGGCTTCGATGGGCTGGACGACGGCCAGCAGGGTGCCGGTTTCGACCTGCCGGCCGGGGGTGGCGCGCAGTTCGACGAGGGTGCCGTCGGACGGGGCGGCGACGCGGTGCTCCATCTTCATCGCCTCCAGCACCAGCAGCGGCTGGCCGGCGGTGACGGTGTCCCCGACAGCTGCGACGACCCGGACGACGGTGCCGGGCATCGGGGCGAGCAGCGCTCCGGGCTCGGTGCGGACGGTGGGGTCGGGGAAGCGCGGCAGGGCGGTGAGCACGGTGCCGCCGGCCGGGGTGTCGACGTGCACCCGGTCGCCGTAGCGGGCGACCCGGTAGGTGCGTCGCAGCCCGTCCTCGGACAGCACCACCCGGTCCGGCGCGGCCTCGACGAGCTCGACGCCCGGGTGGTCCTCGGCCAGCAGACCTGCGCGGGTCAGCCGGTAGCGGACGGCCGTCTCGGTGCCGTCCTCGGCCCGGTAGCGCTTGAGCTGCGGCTGCGAGGGCAGGTTGCGCCAGCCGGAGGGCAGGGCGCCGCGGCGGCCGGCGGCGTCGGCGAGGGCGGCGGCCAGCGCGGCGCGGTCGGCGCCCTTGCCGTCCGGGGCGGTGAGTTCGGCCGCGTGCTCGGCCAGGAAACCGGTGTGCAGCTCCGCGGCCAGGAAGGCCGGGTGGCGCAGGGCGCGCACCAGCAGGTCCCGGTTGGTGGCCGGGCCGTGGATGCGGGCCCGGGCGAGCGCGTCGGCGAGCCGGCGGGCGGCGGCCGCGCGGGTGGGCGCCCAGGCGATCACCTTGGCGAGCATCGCGTCGTAGTGCGGGGTGATCTCGCTGCCGGCCTCCACCCCGGAGTCCAGCCGCAGTCCGGTGCCTCGTCCGGTGAACGTGCCCGTTCCTGCGCCTGCGCCTGCGCCTGCTCCTGTGCCTGCTCCTGCTCCTGCTCCGGTGAACTCCTGGTACGGGAGCGTGAGTTCGAGCCGGTGCAGGGTCCCGGTCGCGGGCTGCCAGTCCTTGGCCGGGTCCTCGGCGTAGAGCCGCGCCTCGATCGCGTGGCCGCCGGAGGCCGGGGGCTCGGGCGCCAGCGCCTCCCCCTCGGCGACGGCGAGCTGCAGCGCCACCAGGTCCAGCCCGGTGACGGCCTCGGTGACCGGGTGTTCGACCTGCAGGCGGGTGTTCATCTCCAGGAAGAAGAACCGGCCGTCCCCGGTGAGCAGGAACTCCGCGGTGCCGGCACCCGTGTAGCCGATCGCCCTGGCCGCCTCGCGGGCCGCCGCGTGCAGGCCGGCGCGCACCTCCGCGGGCAGGCCGGGGGCCGGGGCCTCCTCGATCACCTTCTGGTGCCGCCGCTGCAGCGAGCAGTCGCGGTCGCCGACCGCCCAGACGGTGCCGTGGGCGTCGGCCAGCAGCTGGACCTCGACGTGCCGTCCGGCGGGCAGGTAGCGCTCGCAGAACACCTCGTCCGAGCCGAAGGCCTTGGCCGCTTCGGCGCGGGCGGCCGCCAGTTCGCCGGGGAGGTCCGCCAGGCTCCGGACGACCCGCATGCCGCGCCCGCCGCCGCCCGCCGCGGCCTTGACCAGCAGGGGCAGGTCGGCCTCGGTGGGCTCGGTCAGCGCGCCGAGCACCGGCACCCCGGCCGCGGCCATCAGCTCCTTGGCGGCGGTCTTGGAGCCCATCGCGGCGATCGCGGCCGGCGGCGGGCCGATCCAGAGCAGTCCCGCGTCCTGCACGGCCCGCGCGAAGTCCGCGCTCTCGGAGAGGAATCCGTAGCCGGGGTGGACTGCGTCGGCCCCGGCGGCGAGCGCGGCCCGGACGATCAGGTCGGCCCGCAGGTAGGTGTCGGCGGGCGCGGCGCCGGGCAGCCGGACGGCCGCGTCGGCCTCGCGCACGTGCGGGGCGCCGGCGTCCGGGTCGGAGTGGACGGCGGTGGTCGCGATGCCGAGCTCCCGGCAGGTGCGGAAGACCCGGCGGGCGATCTCACCCCGGTTGGCGACCAGCAGATTGGTGATCATCGTCTCGGGGGTCCTTTACAGTCGGAAGACGCCGTAGCCGCGCGCGCCCTCGACGGGCGCGTTGTGGATCGCGGACAGGCACAGGCCGAGCACCGTCCGGGTGTCGCGCGGGTCGATCACGCCGTCGTCGTAGAGCCGGCCGGAGAGGAACACCGGCAGCGACTCGGCCTCGATCTGCTGCTCGACCATCGCCCGGATCGCCGCGTCCGCGTCCTCGTCGTAGGGCTGTCCCTTCGCCGCGGCGGACTGCCGGGCGACGATCGACAGCACTCCGGCGAGCTGCTGCGGGCCCATCACCGCGGACTTGGCGCTCGGCCAGGCGAACAGGAACCGCGGCTCGAAGGCCCGCCCGCACATGCCGTAGTGGCCGGCCCCGTACGAGGCGCCCATCAGGACCGACAGGTGCGGGACCTTCGAGTTGGCGACCGCGTTGATCATCATCGCGCCGTGCTTGATGATGCCGCCCTGCTCGTAGTCCCTGCCGACCATGTAGCCGGTGGTGTTGTGCAGGAAGAGCAGCGGGGTGTCCCGCTGGTTGGCCAGCTGGATGAACTGGGCTGCTTTCTGGGACTCCTGGCTGAACAGCACGCCCTGGGCGTTCGCCAGCACGCCGACCGGGTAGCCGTGGAGGCGGGCCCAGCCGGTGGCCAGGCTGGTGCCGTAGAGCGGCTTGAACTCGTCGAAGTCGGAGCCGTCGACGATCCGGGCGATCACCTCGCGCGGGTCGAAGGGCACCTTGAGGTCGCCGGGGACGATCCCGAGCAGTTCCTCCTCGTCGTACGCGGGCGGTTCGGCGAGCCGGTCCGGGCCGGGGCCGGGCTTGCGGTGGTCGAGCCGGGCGACGATCCGGCGGGCGATCCGCAGCGCGTCCGCCTCGTCCACCGCGAAGTGGTCGGCCAGGCCGGAGACGCGGGCGTGCATCTCGGCGCCGCCCAGCGACTCGTCGTCGGCCTCCTCTCCGGTGGCCATCCTGACCAGCGGCGGGCCGCCGAGGAACACCTTGGCGCGCTCCTTGACCAGCACGGTGTGGTCGGACATGCCCGGCACGTAGGCGCCGCCGGCCGTCGAGTTGCCGAACACCACGGCCACGGTGGGGATTCCGGCGGCGGACAGCCGGGTGAGGTCGCGGAAGAGGGCGCCGCCGGGAATGAAGATCTCCTTCTGGCTGGGCAGGTCGGCGCCGCCCGACTCGACCAGGTTGACCAGCGGGAGGCGGTTGTTCAGCGCGATCTCGTTGGCCCGCAGGGCCTTTCGCAGGGTCCAGGGATTGCTGGCGCCGCCGCGCACCGTCGGGTCGTTGGCGGTGATCACGCACTCCACGCCCTCGATCGTGCCGATCCCGGTGACCAGGGCCGCGCCCACCGGGTGGTCGCTGCCCCACGCGGCCAGCGGGGACAGCTCCAGGAACGGGGAGTCCGGGTCGACCAGCAGCTCGATCCGCTCGCGGACCGGCAGCTTGCCGCGCTTGCGGTGGCGGTCCACGTACCTGGGGCCGCCGCCCGCCAGCGCCTTGGCGTGCTCGGCGTCGAGTTCGGCGAGCTTGGCGACCATCGCGGCGCGGTGCTCGGCGTGATCGGGCCCGGCCGGGTCGACACGGGTGGTCAGGACGGTCACAGCGGGGCCTCCGGGCTGTCCAGGAGCAGGGTCGGGATGTCGAGGTGGCGCGAGCGCAGCCACTCCCCGAGGGCCTTGGCCTGCGGGTCGAAGCGGTGCCGGGCGGCGACGCCCTCGCCGAGCAGGCCGGTGAGGGTGAAGTTGACCGCGCGCAGGTTCGGCAGAACGTGCCGGGTGACGCTCAACCCGGCGGTCTCCGGAAGGAGTTCGCGCAGCCGCTCGACGGTGAGGGCGTGCGCCAGCCAGCGCCAGCCGTCCGCGGAGCGGGCCCAGACACCGAGGTTGGCATCCCCGCCCTTGTCGCCGCTGCGGGCGCCGGCCACCAGGCCGAGCGGCGCCCGCCGGGTGGGGCCGGCCGGCAGCGGTTCGGGCAGCTCGGCCTCCACCGGGCGGGCCCGGTGGGGCTGTTGGGCCGCGGTGGTGACGGGCGCCGGCGGTACGGCGATCCGGCGGCCGTCCGGCAGCACGGCGGTGTGCTCGACGGCCTTCGCGTCGACGTGCGCGGCACTGAACACGCCGTACGGCGCGCCCGGTCCGGGCGGGGCGGTGAGGTGGAAGCCCGGGTACCCGGCGAGACCCAACTCGACGGCCGCCTTGCCGAGTTCGCGTCCGACCTTGGCCGGGTCCGGGTCGCGGGCGGCCAGCCGCAGCAGGGCGGAGGCGCCCTCCTCGGTCGGGGCGTCCGGGTGGTCGGTGCGAGCCAGGGTCCAGCGCAGTTCGGCGGGCCGGGCGTCGGGCGGCAGGGCGTCGGCGAACTGCCGCCGCACCAGGTCGGCCTTGGCCTCGATGTCCAGGCCGGTGAGGACGAACACCACCTCGTTGAGGTGGCCGCCGAGCCGGTTGAGGCCCGCCTTCAGGGTGGGCGGCGGGGCCTCGCCGCGCACGCCGTCGATCCGGACCCGGTCCGGGCCCTCCCCGGTGAGCCGCACACTGTCCAGCCGGGCCGTGACGTCCGGGCCGAGGTAGTGCGGTCCGCCGGTCTCGTACAGGAGTTGGGCGGTGACGGTGCCGGTGGTGACGGCGCCGCCGGTGCCCGGGTGCTTGGTGATCACGCTGGAGCCGTCGGCGTGCAGTTCGGCGAGCGGGAAACCGGGCCGGGTGACGTCGTGCTCGCGGAAGAAGGCGTAGTTGCCGCCGGTCGCCTGGGCGCCGCACTCCAGGACGTGCCCGGCCACCACGGCGCCGGCCAGGGCGTCCAGGTCCTCCGGGGTCCAGCCGAAGTGGGCGATCCCGGGGCCGACGACCAGTGCCGCGTCCGTCACCCGGCCGGTCACCACCACGTCGGCGCCGGCGGCCAGGCAGGCGGCGATGCCGAACCCGCCGAGGTAGGCGTTGGCGGCCAACAGACCGCCCGGCAGGCCGAGTTCGGCCCGGCGCGGAAGCAGGTCGTCGCCCTCGACATGGCCGACGGCCGTCTCGACCCCGAGCCGCCCCGCCAGCGCCCGCAGCTCATCGGCGAGCCGGGCCGGATTGAGGCCGCCCGCGTTGACCACGATCTTCACGCCGCGTTCGCGGGCCAGGCCGAGGCACTCCTCCATCTGGCGCAGGAAGGTCCGGGCGTAGCCGAGCGACGGGTCCTTCAGCCGGTCCCGGGCGAGGATCAGCATCGTCAGCTCGGCCAGGTAGTCCCCGGTGAGCACGTCCAGCGGCCCGCCGGTGAGCATCTCCCGCATCGCGGTGAAGCGGTCCCCGTAGAACCCCGAGGCGTTGCCGATCCGCAGTACCGTGCCGTCGCACACCAAGGCGCCTCCCCTGCCGGTGAGTTGGGCGCACCCTCGGACGGGCGCCACCGGGCAGCAGCGTGGCACCGTCGACAGAAAAAAGCAATCATGCTTGCTTGTTTTCTTGCACCTGTGCTGCTCGCGGCCCTCCGCCGTTGCCGGCCGCGACCGGCCGGGCGCTTCCCCGGGGACCGCCCGTCAGGTGTAGAGGGCGGCGGCGCGGCGGGTGGCCTCGGCGAGGCGGGCGCGGAATTCGGGTGGTTGGAGGACCTCGGCCTCCGGGCCGAGGCGGAGGAGTTCGAAGAAGCCGATGTCCCAGCTCTCGACCGGCAGGGTCACGGTGACCCAGCCGTCGGCGTCCGGCGGGCCCGCGGTGGCGAGGGCGTCGGCGGCGGCGGTCGCTTCCAGCAGGACGGCGAGGTTCTCCACGGCGAACGGACTCAGGCGCACCAGGGCCCGTTCGCGCAGCATGGCGCGGGTGAACTCCCGTGCCGCCGCGGCCCAGTGCTCGGCGAGGTCGAACTCCGGGTCGCGTTCGAACCGCTCCTCGCCGGCCTCGGCGGTCTCGAAGCGGTCCACCCGGTACGAGCCGAACCGGCCGGAGGGCCCGCGCGCCACGGCGTACCACTGCCCGGCCTTCAGGACCAGGCCGTACGGCTCCAGCCGCCGGTCCCGGGTGCCGCCGCGCGCCGCGTAGCGGGCGTGGAGCACCCGGTCCTCCCACACCGCGCGCGACACCTCGGCGAGCAGCGCGGGCGTCCCGGCCTCGCGGAACCAAGCCGGTGCGTCGAGGTGGAACCGCTGGACGGCGGCCGCGGGGGCGTCGCCGAGCGCGGCGGCGACCTTCAGCCGGGCGGCCAGGGCCCGCCCGGCCAGGCCCATGTCGCGCAGCGGGCCCGGGAGGCCGGCCAGGTGCAGGACTTCCGCCTCCGCGCGTTCGAGGCCGGTGAGGCGGGTGCGGTAGCCGTCGACCAGTCGGTAGCCGCCGCCCCGGCCGCGTTCGGCGTACACCGGCACCCCGGCCTCGACCAGGGCGGCGACGTCCCGCTGCACGGTGCGCTCGGAGACCTCCAGCTCGACCGCGAGTTCCGCGGCGGTCATCTCCCGCCGGGACTGGAGGAGCAGCAGCAGCGCGATGGCCCGGCTCGCCCGCACGTCGCTCCTTCCGCTCGTCCGCCGTCGTCGGGCGCCCGGTGGTCCCACGGCGGCGCCGGCACCATTCTCGCCGAGCGCGGCGCCGTGGGCCCGCCCCGGCCCGGGGGCGGGCCCGGTGCGCACGGGTCCGGTGCGCACGGGTCCGGTGCGGGCGGGGTCAGGCCTCCTCCGCCCTCCCGCCGAGCTGGCCGGCCTCGCCGAGCTCGGCGGGGTCGGGGGCGAACGCGGCCATCCACTGCGGGTGCAGCCGGTAGTAGACCACGTCGTTGTCCCAGTCGAAGGCGTCGGCGCCGTAGAAGTCCCGGAAGTACGCGAGCAGGTCCGGCCAGTCCGCGGCCGGCTCGCCGCCGTGGGGGTTGAGGACCTCCACGGTGCCGTGGGTGAACACGCCCAGGTCCTCCCCGCGCAGGTGCGCGGCGCTGGCGGCGGGCCGGGCGGCGAGGTGCCGCGCCTTGGCGGCGCCCCGGGCGGTGCCGAAGTGCCACGCGCCGTGCAGGAAGTGCCCGTCCACGCCGCTGATCCGGGGCTCGCCCTTCGCCGTCACGGTGGACAGCGCGAGCGTGCACATGCCGGTGAGCACGCCGGTGAGCTGCCCGGCGGTGAGGGTGCGCTCGCTGCTGATGATCGACCGCAGGTGCGCCGTGGAGCGGGAGAGCGAGGTGTCGAGGAGGGCCTGGAGCCGGCGCAGCTCGTCGGGTGTTTCGCGCATGGGGGTCCTTCTTCCGTGCGTCTTTCCGTGGGTCTTCCGTGCGTCGTCCCGGCCGGCGTCTCGGCGCCGGCCGGTGACCCCACTGTCTCCGCAGAACCCGACATCCTCTGTCGTATTTCCCCCGCGACTTGCGCGGGCGCGACGGGCCCCCGGCCCTCGGCGGATCACCCGGCAACGCCCTCGCCGCCTGCCGCGCAGTTGCCGGTTTCCGCGCCCGTGACCAGCGAACCGGCAACTACCGGAACCCCAGGATCCGTGTGCCGCCGAACCATTGACCCGGAGTCAGCGCCTCCGGAAAGATTCGCGACCATGACTACGCGCGTAAACCTTCTGTCGCGGTGGCTGGTCGCCCCGCTGCGGTGGGCGGCTCTGCTGTCGGTACTGGTGTCGGTCGGCGTGTTCTTCGCCGGGGCCGGAGCCGCTCAGGCGGCACCCGCCTGCGGGGTGCTCTCCACCGGCGCGGCGCCGCAGGCGACCGCCGCCGTCCGCTCCGCCTGCGGGCTGATAGGCACCCCGTACTCGTGGGGCGGCGGCCACGGCTCGCAGCCCGGTCCGACGTACGGCCTCTGCGACCCCGCCAACGGCGCCCCCAACGACTGCAACGTCCGGGGCCTGGACTGCTCCGGCATGGTCCGCTACGCCTACGACCTGGCGGTCGGCGCGGACGTCATCAACGGCACCACCCGGACCCAGTGGCCGACCTCCCGGGCGGTCGCCCGCTACTACCGGGCGGACGGGACCGCACCGCTGCTCCCCGGCGACCTGGTGTACTTCGGCAACACCGCCTCCACCATCCACCACGTCGCGATGTACCTCGGGCAGGGCTGGATCGTCGAGGCCCCCTACTCCGGCGGCTACGTCCAGGTGGCGGCGCTCTCCTCGCACGGCGACTACTACGGCGCGATCCGGCTGTACGGCCCCGGCAGCACCTCCCCGACGACGCCGCCCACCACCCCGCCTCCGTCGAACAGCGGCCAGTACTGGGTGGACACCAACGCCAACGCGCCGGTGTTCGGTTCCCCGACCTCCACCACGAGCACGGGAACGCTGTACCGGGGCACGAACTACGTGTACTGCAAGGCCTGGGGCCGTGAGGTCTCCAGCGGCGCGGGCTACAACCACTGGTGGCTGAAGACCGACCCGGACAGCGGCCCCGGCGGCCAGTGGGTGTCCGCGCTCTACCTGTCCCGGTGGGGCAACGACGTGGCCAAGGACAACAACGGCACCACCATCCCCGACTGCCCGGGCGGCGGCACCCCGCCCGCCACCGGCAAGTACTGGGTGGACACCAACGCCACCGCGAACGTCTACGCCTCGCCGACCTCCACCAACGCCACCGGGACGCTGTACCAGGGGACCAACTACGTGTACTGCAAGGCCTGGGGCCGTGAGGTCTCCAGCGGCGCCGGCTACAACCACTGGTGGCTGAAGACCGACTCGGACGGCGGCCCCGCCGGCCAGTGGGTGTCCGCCTACTACCTGTCCCGGTGGGGCAACGACGTGGCCAAGGACAACAACGGCACCACCATCCCCGACTGCTAGGACCCGTCCAGGACCCGTTCAGGACCCGTTCCGGCCGTGCCGGTCGCAGCCCCTCCCCCGGGGGCCGCGGCCGGCACGGCCGCTCTACCCGACGGGATTCGCGGCCGCCCGGACCGATCAGGATTCGAGAAGCGCCCGGCCGGGGTGCGCGCCTAGCGTTGCAGTCATGAGCGACATCACCATTCACTGGACCTTCCTCCCCCACACCGACCCCGAGGCCTCCCTCGCCTTCTACCGCGACCTGCTGGGCTTCGAGGTGCGCAGCGACATCGGCGGCGGCCCGATGCGCTGGATCACCGTCGGCCCCGCCGGCCAGCCCGACGTCTCCCTGGTGCTGGAGCCGGCGTCCGCCGACCCGGGCCGCACCGAGGAGGAGCAGCGGACCATCACCGAGATGATGGCCAAGGGCACCTACGCCCGGGTCGTCCTGGGCACCCGCGACCTGGACGGCGTGTACGACCGGCTGAAGTCGGGCGGCGCCGAGCTGGTCCAGGAGCCGACCAAGCAGCCGTACGGCGTCCGCGACTGCGCGTTCCGCGACCCGGCGGGCAACATGGTCCGCTTCAACGAACTGGGCTGAGCCGGGCCCACGGGCACCGGGCCCGCCCCGCCCCTCGTCGACCGCACCCGAAACCCGTTCGATCCCGGCCGGATCGATGGTTGGATCGAACGGTTCGAGCACACCGACGGCGGCCGCGGGACGGGCCCGCCCAGCAGGCCCCTCCACAGACCGCCGAGAGCCAGGGAGCGAAGAGAACGATGACCGAGCGGACGGACGCGCAGCCGCACCTCGCCGACAGCCACGACCTGATCCGCGTGCACGGCGCACGCGAGAACAACCTCAAGGACGTCAGCGTCGACATCCCCAAGCGCCGGCTGACGGTGTTCACCGGGGTGTCCGGCTCCGGCAAGAGCTCGCTGGTCTTCGACACCGTCGCCGCCGAGTCCCAGCGGCTGATCAACGAGACGTACAGCGCCTTCGTCCAGGGCTTCATGCCCACCCTAGCCCGCCCCGAGGTGGACGTCCTCGAAGGCCTGACCACCGCGATCATCGTCGACCAGCAGCGGATGGGCGCCGACCCGCGCTCCACCGTCGGCACCGCCACCGACGCCAACGCGATGCTGCGCATCCTCTTCAGCCGCCTCGGCACCCCGCACATCGGCTCCCCCAAGGCCTTCTCCTTCAACGTGCCCTCGATCAGCGGTGCCGGCGCCGTCACCGTCGAGCGCGCCGGCAAGACCGTCAAGGAGCAGCGCAGTTTCAGCATCACCGGCGGCATGTGCCCGCGCTGCGAGGGCCGCGGCAGCGTCTCGGACATCGACCTCACCCAGCTGTACGACGACGGCAAGTCGATCTCCGAGGGCGCGTTCACCATCCCCGGCTGGAAGACGGACAGCTGGTGGACGGTCGGCGTCTACGCCAACTCGGGCTTCCTCGACCCGGACAAGCCGATCCGCGAGTTCACCGAGCAGGAGATGCGGGACTTCCTGTACCGGGAGCCGACCAAGGTCAAGGTCAACGGCGTCAACCTCACCTACGAGGGCCTGATCCCCAAGATCCAGAAGTCGATGCTGTCCAAGGACAAGGACGCGCTGCAGCCGCACATCCGGGCCTTCGTGGAGCGGGCCGTCACCTTCACCGCCTGCCCCGACTGCGAGGGCACCCGGCTCAGCGCGGCCGCCCGCTCCTCCCGGATCGCCGGGATCAGCATCGCCGACGCCTGCGCGATGCAGATCAGCGACCTCGCCGCCTGGGTCCGCGACCTCGACGAGCCGTCGGTGGCGCCGCTGCTCGGCACGCTCCGGCAGGCCCTGGACTCCTTCGTGGAGATCGGCCTCGGCTACCTCTCGCTCGACCGCCCCTCCGGCACCCTCTCCGGCGGCGAGGCCCAGCGGGTCAAGATGGTCCGCCACCTCGGCTCCTCGCTCACCGACACCACCTACGTCTTCGACGAGCCCACCACCGGCCTGCACCCGCACGACATCGACCGGATGAACCAGCTGCTGCTGCGCCTGCGCGACAAGGGCAACACGGTGCTGGTGGTGGAGCACAAGCCGCAGACCATCGCGATCGCCGACCACGTGGTCGACCTCGGCCCCGGGGCGGGCACGGCCGGCGGCACGGTCTGCTACGAGGGCGACGTGCCGGGGCTGCGCACCAGCGGCACGGTGACCGGCCGTCACCTGTCCGACCGGACGGCGCTGCGGGAGGACGTCCGCAAGCCCGCCGGGAAGCTGGAGATCCGCGGCGCGGGCACCCACAACCTGCGGGACGTGGACGTGGACGTCCCGCTCGGGGTGCTCACGGTGGTGACCGGGGTGGCGGGCTCCGGCAAGAGCTCGCTGATCCACGGCTCGATCCCGCGCGAGGAGGGCGTGGTCTCCGTCGACCAGGGAGCGATCAAGGGCTCCCGGCGCAGCAACCCGGCCACCTACACCGGTCTGCTCGAACCGGTCCGCAAGGCCTTCGCCAAGGCCAACGGCGTGAAGCCGGCCCTGTTCAGCGCCAACTCCGAGGGCGCCTGCCCGACCTGCAACGGCGCCGGGGTGGTCTTCACCGACCTGGCGATGATGGCCGGGGTGGCCACCACCTGCGAGGACTGCGAGGGCAAGCGGTACCAGCCGGCGGTGCTGGAGTACCGCCTGGGCGGGCGGGACATCGCCGAGGTGCTGGCGATGTCGGTGACGGAGGCGGAGGAGTTCTTCGGCTCGGGCGAGGCGAAGCTCCCGGCCGCGCACCGCGTCCTGGAGCGGCTCGCCGACGTCGGGCTCGGCTACGTCAGCCTGGGCCAGCCGCTCACCACGCTGTCCGGCGGCGAGCGGCAGCGGCTCAAGCTGGCCACCCACATGGCGGACAAGGGCGGCGTCTACGTGCTGGACGAGCCGACCACCGGGCTGCACCTGGCCGACGTCGAGCAGTTGCTCGGGCTGCTGGACCGGCTGGTCGAGTCCGGCAAGTCGGTGATCGTGATCGAGCACCACCCGGCGGTGATGGCGCACGCCGACTGGATCATCGACCTCGGTCCGGGGGCGGGCCACGACGGCGGACGGGTGGTCTTCGAGGGCACCCCGGCCGAACTGGTCGCCGCCCGCTCCACGCCGACCGGCGAGGCGCTGGCCCAGTACCTGGGCTGAGCCGTACCCGGGCCGCGCCCGGGCCGGCCCTACCGGGGCCGGTCCGCTCCCGCCCGGTCGAGCGGGAGGGCCATCTCCAGGATCCGCGCCGAGGCGTCCAGCACGTACGGCGTCTCCTGTCCCGTGTAGGCGAACCCGCGCCGCAGGTAGAAGGCGGCGGCGCGGGGGTTCGCCTCGTGCACCCCGAGCAGCATCCGCCCGGCGCCCCGGACCCGCGCCCAGGCGAGCACCGCGTCCAGCAGGGCGTCGGCGACGCCGCGGCCCCGGCCGCGGTGCGCCGGGTCCACCCAGACGCCGATCAGGTCGAGCGCGCCCGGTTGGCTCCGGTTCGGGACGGACAGCATGGTGGCGACCCACTCCCCCGCGGCGTCCACCGCGACCAGGCCGAGGCGGTCGGGCTCGTTGACCCAGCCGCACCGGGCCATCCACTCGCCCTCGCCGTGGCGGCTCGCGTCCTCGTGGGTCTCGCCGAAGGCCAGGGGCGTGTCGAGGAGTTGGGCCAGCCGCACCTTCCGCAGGCGCTGCCAGTCCGCGCGCCCGATCCGCTCGATCCGGTAGTCCATGGTCTCCCCGTCGCACGACGCTGCCTCCGCCGCCGGTGATCACCGGCGGCGGAGGCAGGATAGCCGTGCCGGGGTCCCCGGATTCCCGAGGTCCCACGGCTCGATACGGCCCTACGGCTCCGTGCGGCCCTACGGCTTGATGCGGACCACCTGCGGGTCGTGGTCGCTGGCCTGCTGGGCGAACTCGGCGTTGATGTGCACCACGTCGTACTTGGCGTAGCCGACCTCGGGGCTGACCAGGATGTGGTCCAGCACCTGGGAGTTGCCCTGGTAGACGTACGAGTACTGCTCGGTCTCCGGCAGCTCGTTCACCAGGTCGCGCAGCACGCCGTCCTTGGTGAGCGCGCCGAGCGCGGGCGAGAACTGGTAGTCGTTGAAGTCGCCGAGGGAGACGACCTTGGCCTCCTTGTCGGCGGCCAGCAGCTGGGCGACGAAGGCCTGTTCCACGGTGGCCTGCTTGATCCGCTGCACCTCGGAGCTGCGGACCGGCTGCTGGAAGCGGCTGTCGATGCCCTGGTCGCCGCCCTTGCTGTTGAAGTGGTTGGCGATGACGAAGACGTTCTTGCCGCGGAAGGAGAACTGGCCGACCAGCGGCTTGCGGCTGTTGGTCCAGGCCTCGTCGTTCGGCTCGATCCGGCCGGGCGAGGCGGTCAGCGCGGTGCTCGCGCCGGTGCCGGTCACGCCGACGGCCGAGGTGGCGGCGCCGCCGGGGATGTCGGTGAAGGACACCCGCTGCGGGTTGAACAGGAACACCTGGCGGATGTTGCCGCCGGGCTCGCCGCCGTCCTTGCCGTCCTGCGGGTCGACCGAGCGCCAGTCGTAGGCCGGGCCGCCGGCCGCCTTGATCGCGGCGATGAACTTGGCCACGGTCTGGCTCGCGTCCACCGTGCCGTCGTTCTTGGCGCCGTTGTTGTCCTGGATCTCCTCCAGGGCGACGATGTCGGGCGAGCGCAGGTTGGTGACGACGCCCTGGGCCAGCTCGGCGAACTTGGCGTCCGGGTTGCCCGGGGCCAGGTTCTCCACGTTGTAGGTGGCGAGGGTGAGCTCGCGGTCGGTCGCCTGGGCGGTGACCTCGCGCTGGAGGTGGTTGTCCTTCAGCGTGCCCATGGTGCCGGCGACCAGGGTGTAGCCGCCGAAGTTGTTGTAGTCCAGCGGGCCGGTGGTGGTGCCGGTCAGCTCGTCGCCGACGTTGGCGACCGGGAAGGGCTGCTGGGTGACCGCGGCCTGCTGCTGGATCATCAGGCGGCCGACGTTGGGCTCGCGGTAGGACTCGTACAGGACGCCGCCGCGCTTGCTGCGCTGGTCCTGGCGGTCGGCGGCGACCCACAGCTCGTTGTACTTGTCGGTCGCCTGGATCACCCGGACGTCCTTGACCTGGACGAGCATGCCCTCCAGGGACTCGTAGAAGTCCAGGGTGTACTTCTCCGGGTTGAGCGCCACGCCGTCGACGGAGCCGTCCGCACCGGCCGGCGGGGCGTAGGTGCCGGGGATGTTGCGGGTGTCGACGACCACCGGGGCGGGCAGCGGGTTGCCGGCCGACAGGACGGTGACGCCCGGGGCGGAGATCTCGGTGAGGGACTGCGAGCCGCCGCCGAAGTTCGGGTAGTACTCGGTGACCTTGCCGCTGACCAGCACCGAGTCGCCGACCTTCACGGTCGGGTTGCCGCCGGTGAAGACGAAGACGCCCTCGCTGGTGGCCGGGTCGGCGTCCGGGTTCGGGTCCTGGAGCCAGAAGCCCTTGGAACTGCCGTACGCGCGCACGCCGGTGACGATGCCGGGCACGCCGGTGACGGGCTTGCCGGCCTGCGGGGATATCCGGGTGCCGCCCTGGATGTCGTGGATCCGCAGCGGGCCGACCTCGGTCGGGGCGGGGGTCGCGGGCGCGGCGGCGTTGGCCACCGGCAGCGGGACGAGCACCAGCGAGGCGGCCAGCGAGGCCGGGATCAGGGCGGCGCGCAGCAGGGCTCTGCGGGGGCGGGATGCGGGGGCGGTGGTCACCGGGGCTGGACTCCTAGCTCCGTCGTGCGGCACTGGCGTGGCACGGCGGTCCGGGCGGAGGCGCGCTTCGAGCGCGCGCTACTCGCGTAGAGAAGAAGCGGGGGACGGACACCCACCCCCCGCGGCGCCCCTCAAGATACGCGCGTAGAAAATGCCCCGACAAGACCCTGCCGGTGAACTGTCGGTTCCCCGGAGATGACTTGACACCAGGTCAGCCCGGAATCCTCACAGCCCGCTCCCAGCCGACTCCCAGGAAGCCCCGATCCGCTCCACGACCAGCTCGCACAGCTCGTGGGTGCGCAGCGCGTCATGGGCGTCCAGGGTGTGCCCGGCGCGGACGGCCGCCAGGAAGGCCAGCACGCACTGCTCGATGCCGCGCTGACGGGCCACCGGCACCCAGTCGCCGCGGCGGCGGACGGTCGGCTGGCCGCGGTGGTCGACCACCTCGGCCAGGTTGCGCACCTCGCGCTTGGAGTCGCCGCCGGAGACCTCCAGCACCTCCTCGGTGGAGCCGGAGACCCGGTTCATGATGCCCAGGGCGGTGAAGCCGTCGCCGGCCAGAGTGAGGACGACGTGCTCGACCAGGCCGTCGCGGACCCGCGAGCGGACGTCCACGTGCTCGATCTCGCCGGGGGCCAGGAAGCGCAGGGTGTCCACCACGTGGATGAAGTCGTCGAACACCAGCGGGCGTGCCGCCTCGGCCAGGCCCTCGCGGTTCTTCTGCAGCACGATCAGATCGCGCGGGCGCTCCTTGGCCTGGACGTAGCCGGGCGCGTGGCGGCGGTTGAAGCCGACCATCAGCGAGCGGCCGGTGCGGTCGGCGAGGTCGACCAGCCGGCGGGCGCCGTCCAGGGTCTGGTCGAGCGGCTTGTCGACGTAGACGTCCACCCCGGCGGTGAGCAGCTGCTCGACGATCGGCACGTGCTGACTGGTCGCGGCATGCACGAACGCCGCCCGGATCCCGCTGCCGATCAGGGCGCCGAGGTCGGTGAAGCGGTGCTCGGGCGCGATCCGGTGGGCCTCGCCGATCCTGTCCAGCTTCGCCGCGTCCCGGGTCATCAGCCGGACGTCCAGCCCCGGCAGCGCGGTGAGCACCGGCAGGTACGCCTTCTGCGCGATGTCACCGAGCCCGATCACCCCGACCGGGAGAAGGCCGTCGGAAACAGGGGTCGAATTCATCGGATTCTCCACGGATACGGCGACACCATCGGCCCCACCCTATGCACCGGCTCCCCCGCGCCACCAACCCGCCGCCGGCACCCCCGGGACGGCCGGGGCGGATCGTGTCGGATCAGGGCGCGGGGTCGGGGTGCGCGCCTCGCGGGGCGGGGCCCCGCGCGTTCACGCGTGGGCGCTGATCTCACCGCCGGCGGAGAGCACGATGGAGACGCCGTTGGCGTCGACGCCGACGTCGTGCTGGTCCGTCTCCAGCGTGCCGTACACGGCGTTGTCGTTGCCGAGGATCTCCGCGCGGTACCGGAGCTCGCCGAGCTTGGTGACCTTGGCCGTCCAGCCGCCCGCCAGCTTGAAGGTGCCCGGTCCCTGGTGGCTCCCGCCCATCCAGGAGTGGATCCGGCCGTCCAGCGAGAGCATGACGAACATGCCGTTGGCGTCGAGCCCGTCGTCGTGCTCCTTCGTCTCCATGGTGGCGAGGACCTGACCCTTGTTGAGGATCCTGGCGACGTAGTGCATGTTGCCGAGGTCCTTGATCTCGGCCGTGCTGCCGTCCACCAGGGTCTCGGTGCGGACGCCCGGGGCCGTCTTGGGCGGCGTGCCCGGCGTCGTCGCGGCGCGCCCGGTGGGGGCGGCGGTCGGGGCGGTGGCGCCGCGCGTGGCGGGGGTGCCGGACGCGGCGGGCGTCGTGGCCGGTGCCGTGGCGGCGGGGGTGGTGGCCGGTGCGGTGGCGGCGGGCGCGGTGGCCGGTGCGGCCGAGCCCTGGGTGTCCGAGGTGGGAGAGCAGGCCGTCGCGGCGGGAACCAGCAGGGCCGCGGCCAGGACGGTTCCGGCCAGCGTACGGGTGGCGGTCGCACGGCGGATCGTCGAGAGGGGCATGCGGGTTCTCCTGAGCGCAGTACGGGTGAGGAGCAGCCGGTGCGGGTCGTCCCTCCTGTGTGGGCCGGAGGGCGGGCGCCGGGTGCAATTCGAAACTAGTGCGAACAGTCGACGGAATGGAGCATTCCGTGTCACCGAACGGCAACGCCCGGACCGCTTCGCACCGGTCACGCCCCGTCAGGCACGGCTCCCGGCCCCGACGCTCCTTCGACCGCTGCCGCGAGGAAGGCCGCGCCGGACGCGAGCAGCGGGGGCAGCGGGGCGGCCGCCGGGTGCCAGGGCGCCTCGTACTCCCAGCAGACCCAGGCGCCGGGCGGCAGCAGGCGCAGGCAGTCGGTGATCGGCAGGACGCCGGCGCCCAGCGGGAGCGGGGTGCGGTCGTGCGGTCCGGCGATGTCCTTGACCTGCACGTGGCCGGGGTACGGGGCGAGCGCGGCCCGGGTCTCGGCGGGTGTCTCGCCCGCGAGGTGGGTGTGCATCAGGTCCCACAGGGCGCCCACGGACGGGTGGGCGACGCGGGCCAGCAACCCGGCCACCGCCCGTCCGCCCCGGTGGGAGTCGTGGGTCTCGACGAGCACCCGGACGCCCAGCGCCCGGGCCTCCCGCGCGACCGCCGCGAGCCGCCGGGCGCCCCGGTCGTCGGCCTCGGCCCGCGGACCGTCGCCGCCGCGCGGGAAGACCCGCACGGCGCCCGCGCCCAGGTCGGCGGCGAGCCGCAGGTGGGAGCGGAGCGCGTCGGTCACCGGGGCGTCCGGTCCGGGGGCGGCGACGCCGACGTAGGAGGCGAGCGCGAGGGGGGTGAGGCCGTGCGCGCGGAGGGTGCGGGCGGCGGCGCGGCGCTCCCCGGGGGTCATCGCCGGGTGGACGGACTCGCCCTCGGCGCAGCGCAGTTCGAGCCCGTCCCAGCCGTGGTCGGCGCCGAGCCGGGCGGCCTCGGCCAGCGGGAGCCCGGGGACGCCGAGCGTGGAGTAGGCGAGCGGCATGGCGGCTCCATGGCTTGTCGGGCGGCCCCGGACGGCCGGGCCAAGGATATATTCAAGCTGAGACAAAGTCCTGACCGCCCGGGCCCGACCCGGGCCGAGGAGCCCGCGATGCCCCCGAGCCGTACCCCCGCCACCGCCACGACGCAGACCGTCGCCCAGGTGAACCAGACCGTCCTGCTGGAGGTGCTGCGGCGGCACGGCACGCTGTCCCGGCAGCAGCTGGCCGCCGAGAGCGGGCTGAGCACCGCGACCGTGCACCGGCTGGTCGAGGTGCTGCGCGCCGAGGGGCTGGTGGAGGTGGAGACGGAACGGGCGCCGTCCAGCGGGGGCCGGCCGCCGCAGCTGATCCGGTACAACGCCCGCGCGCAGACCGTGCTGGCGATCGCGATGCGCCCGCGCCGGATCGTCGGCGTGGTGGCCGCCCTGGACGGCACGGTGCTGCACGAGGCCGAGCACCACTGGGCGTTCCCCGGCCCGGACCGGCCGCGGGAGATCGCGGCCGGCGACCTGACCGGCCCGCTGCTCGCGCTGGTGGACGGCCTGCGGGACTGGGCCGGGCGGCACGCGGGGGCGCCGCGCGCCCTCGTCGTGGGCGTGCCCGGGGTGGTCCGGGACCGCACCGGGCTGGTGGAGTTCGCGCCCGCCCTGGACTGGCCCGGGCTGCGGCTGGGCGTGCTGCTCCAGGAGCGCTACGGCGTCCCGGTGGCGGTCGAGAGCAACGTCAACCTGGTCGCACTGGCGGTGCGGCAGTCGCCGGCCGCGTCCGGCGTGGGCGACCTGGCGGCCGTCGTGGTGGGCATCGAGGTCGGCGCCGGGATCGTGCTGGACGGTCGGCTGCACCGGGGCCGGCTGGGCGCGGCCGGGGCGCTGGGCCATCTGATGTCCGGCCACGCGGCGCTGGACCGGCCGCTCGGACGGACCGGCGACACCCAGGCGAGGATCGGCGACCACGCGGTGGACCGGCGGATCACCGAGGCCGGCCTGACGGTGTCCGGCACCCCGGCGGAGCGGGTGGCGGGCCTGTTCAGGCTGGGCCGCGAGGGCGATCCGGCGGCGGTCCGGCTGATCGGCGAACTCACCGACGACCTGGCGCTGGTGGTGGCCAACCTGAGCGCGGTGCTGGCGCCGGAGCTGATCGCCCTGGGCGGGCGGCTGTTCTGGGAGAGCGGGGGCGAGCTCCCGGCGGCGATCGAGAGCCGGCTGCAGGGGCGGGTGCCGGTGCTGCCGCGCCTGGTGGTCGTGCACAGCACCACCACCGAGCTGGTCGGCGCGGCCTCGGCGGCGGTGCGGCTCGCGGACGGGGCGACCTTCATCACCCGCTGAGGCCCGCGGGCCACGCGTCACGGGCGCGACGGCCGGCACGACGCCGGCACGACGGAACCCCCACTATTTCTCACTATGATAGAAACTCCTTGTGCGTCAGCGACCCGAGGAGAACCGGATGCCCACCGCCGCCTTCGCGATGGACCCGGAGCGCTTCCCCGACGTGTACGGCCCCCGGGCGCGCGCCCGGGTCGCCGCCCGGGCCGAGGTGCTGGCCGACCCGGCCTCGCCCGACGGGGTGTGGAGCGCCGAACGGCTGGCCGCCGCACCGCAGGCGCTGCGCGACGTCGAGGTGCTGTTCACCGGCTGGGGCGGCCCCGTCCTGGACGCCGCCGCCCTGGCCCGGCTCCCCCGCCTGCGACTGGTGCTCTACGCCGCCGGCTCGGTGCGCCGGATCGCCGGCGAGGCGTTCTGGGCGGCGGGCATCCCGATCGTCACCGCCGCGCACGCCAACGCCGTCCCGGTCGCCGAGTTCACCGTGGCCCAGATCGTCTACGCCCTCAAGGGCGGCTGGCGCCACGTCCTCGCCGCCCGGGCCGCCCGGGCCGCCGTCCCGGCCGCCCGCACCCCGGGCGCGTACGGCTCCACCGTCGGCGTCCTGTCGCTCGGCGCGACCGGGCGGCTGGTCTGCGAGATGCTGCGCGGCTACGACGTCGAGGTCCTCGCGCACGATCCGTACGCCCCGGCGCCGCCGCCCGGGGTCCGGGCCGTCGGCCCGGAGGAACTCTTCGCCACCGCCGACGTGGTGAGCGTGCACACCCCGCTGCTGCCCGGGACCCGCGGCCTGGTCGGCCGGCGGCTGCTGACCTCGATGAAGCCCGGCGCCACCCTGGTCAACACCTCGCGCGGAGCCGTCCTGGACGAGCCCGCGCTGCTGGCCGTCCTCGCCGAACGACCGGACCTCTTCGCCGTGCTGGACGTCACCGACCCCGAGCCGCCGCTGCCCGGCTCCCCGCTGTTCACCCTGCCCAACGTCGTCGTCACCCCGCACCTGGCGGGCAGCCGGGGGCTGGAGCGCCGCCGCCTCGGCGATCTGGTCGTCGACGAGTTCGAGAGCTGGCTGCGCGGAGCGCCGCTGCGCCGGGCGCTGGACCCGCACACCTACGAACGGATGGCCTGACCCGTGCCCGACCCCCTGAACCGGAGCGGCCCGGACGTGGTGCTGATCCTGACCGACCAGCAGACCGCCGACGCGATGAGCGCCGCCGGGAACCCGTACCTGCGCACCCCCGCGATGGACGCGCTGGCCGCCGCCGGCACCCGCTACCCCAACGCCTACTGCGCCCAGCCGCTCTGCACCCCCTCCCGGGCCAGTCTGATGACCGGCCGCCTGCCCAGCACGGTCGGCGTGACCGGCAACACCGGCGGCCCCGAGGACCCGCTGCTCGGACGGCTGTTCACCGAGGCCGGGTACGACTGCGGCTACGGCGGAAAGTGGCACCTGCCCGAGCTCGACCTGCCCGCGGACCGGGGCTTTCGCCGGATCCACCCGGCGGGCGGGGACGACGCCGGACTCGCCCGCGCGGCCGCGGAGTTCGTCCGCGCCCCGCGCGAGCGGCCGTTCCTGCTGGTCGCCTCCTTCCTGGAGCCGCACGGCATCTGCGAGTGGGCCCGCGGCCAGGACCCGCGCACCGGTCCGCTCCCGCCCGCGCCGCCCGTCCCGCGACTCCCGCCGCTGCCCGCCAACTTCCCGGTCGGGCCGTACGATCCGGCGCTGCCCCGGCTGGCCCGGCTGGCCCAGCCGCACACCCACCCGACCGCCGAGTGGCGGGAGGACGACTGGCGCCGCTACCGGCACGCCTACTACGCCCTGGTGGAGCGGGTGGACCGGCACATCGGACAGCTGCTGGCGGCCCTGGCGGAGCGCGGCACGGACCGCGGGACCGTGGTGGTGTTCAGCTCCGACCACGGCGACGGCGCGGGCGCCCACCGCTGGAACCAGAAGTGGGCCCTGTACGAGGAGTGCGTGCGGGTGCCCCTGGTGGTCTCCGCGCCCGGGGTGGCCGCCGGCGCCGTCGACGAACGGCTGGTCGCGGCCGGGCTGGACCTCATCCCGACGCTCTGCGACCTGGCCGGCATCGAGGGGCCCGACGGGCTGCCCGGCCGCAGCGTCCGAGCCCCGCGGCCGCACGACAGCGTGGTGGTCGAGACCCGCTGGGAGATCCCCGGCTTCAACAACGCCCTGGGCCGGATGGTCCGCGCCGGGCGGCACAAGTACGTGTGCTACGCCTGGGGCGACCACCGGGAGCAGCTCTTCGACCTCGCGGCCGACCCCGGCGAACTGGTCAACCTCGCGGTCGACGCCCGGCACGCGGCACTGCTCGACCGCTTCCGGGCCCTGCTGTCCGAGCACTGCGCGGAGGTCGCCGACCCGTTCGCGCGCTTCGTCCCGCGGGTCGCCGGGGAACCGTCGGTCGCCGGGGAACCGCGGGCCGCCGGGGAACCGCGGGCCGCCGGGGAACCGCACGCCGCGCACTGACGCGAAGGGGCCGGCCCGCCCGGGCCGGCCCCTCCCCCGCCGTTTACGGCCGGACGGCGATCAGTTCGCGCCCGCGCAGCGTGTAGAGCACCCCGTCCTCGTCCGCGGCCAGCCGGGCGCCGCTGTACCACTCGGCGTCCAGCTCGACCAGCACGGTCGCGGCCAGGGTGTCGCGGTCCAGCCGGAACAGGGTGCGCTCGCTGACCCCGTACAGGGCCCCGCCGAGGGCCAGCAGCCGCGGGTTGGCGCCGGACACCGCCCCCAGGTCGGCGCGCCGCCCGATCACCGGGGTGAACCCGCGCCTCCCGGAGCCCCGCAGGTCGACGGTGAACGCCCGGCCGTTCACGGTGAGCCCGTACAGGGTGTGCCCGTGCACGGCCAGGCTGCTGACGCCCGCGCCCAGGTCGGTCGCGGTGCGCCACAGTTCACGGCCGGCCACCGGGTCCCAGCCGGCCAGGTCGCCGCGCGGGCCGGTGGGCCGGGCGTTGTCGCCGCCGAGGAAGGCCTGTCCGCGCCCGGCGGCCACGGCGCGCACCATCTGCTCGGGGCCGAGCGGGTCGGTGTGCACGGTGGGCCGGCCGCTGCCCGGGCGGTAGGTGACGAAGGAGCCGCCGCCGGTGGTGTCGGCCTGGACGCCGAGCAGCAGCAGGCCGCTGTCGGGGTCCCGGCGGATCACCTGGGGCCGGTTCTGCTCCTGGGGCAGCGCCGCCTCCTCGACCGGTGCCCGGTCGGCGCCCGGCCGGTAGCGCCAGATGCCCTGCGAGGAGTAGACGCCCAGGTAGAGGGTGCCGTCGTCGAGGACCAGGGTGTCCTTGGCCTCGCCCGGCACCGGGAGCTTGCGGACGGTGCCGGCGGCCAGGTCGTGCAGGGCGATCGAGCCGTTGCCGCCGACGTACACCCGCCCGGCGCGGGCCGCCACCGACATGCCGAGCTGGGGGGCCGCGGGCGCGCCGGCCTCGACCAGGTCCCGGGTGGTGACGGTCCCGGTGCCGAGGTCCAGGGTCCAGACGGTGCCGCCCTCGGTGACGCCCGCCAGGGTGTCGCCGAGCCGGCCGAGGCCCCAGGAGTTGCCGTCCGGCACGGGCACCGCGAGCTGGTCGAGGGCGCCGGTGGCGAGGTCGTGGCGCCACAGCACGCCGTGCTCGGTGGAGGTGAACCAGAGGGTGTCGCCGCGGCGCTGGAAGTTGGTGACGCTCTTGGTGCCGGGGACGGCGAAGGAGCGCAGCACCCGGTGGCCGGCCGGGTCGAGGAGCGCGACGTGGGCGGGTGCCCCCTCGGTGGAGACGGCCAGCAGGTCGTCGCCGAGGACGGTGATCCGGCGGATGATCGTGTCGCCGCGCAGGTCGGGCGGGGTGATGTCGGTGACGGCGCCGGTGGCCCGCTCGACGGCGTACAGGCTCGCCCGGGTCGCTCCGCCGCCGCCGGCGAGGTTGCTGCCGACGCCGAGGTAGGCGTGGGTCGCGGTGGCCGCCACGGCGCGGCCCTGGGTGGCGCCGGGCGCCGGGGAGGCGACCTCGGTGACGGCGCCGGTGGCCGGGCTCCAGGCGTAGAGGCCGGGACCGGCGGCCCGGCCCTTCTGCCGTCCGGTCGCGTAGACCGTCCCGTCCGGTGCGACGGCCACGTCGCGGACGTCGGCGCCGGGGACGTTGCCGAGCGCGGTCAGCGTGCCGTCGTAGCGGTAGAGGTTGGCCGCGCCCGGGGCGTCGGTGACGCCGAGGTGGAGCACGCCGTCCCGGGCGGCCGAGCCCTGGACGAAGTTGCCGGTGGGCAGCTCGACGGTGGCGGTGACCCGGCCGGTCGGCAGGTGGTGGCCGATCACCCGGGCCGGGGCGAGGTTGCGCGAACCGATCCACAGGGTGTCGCCGATCAGCGTCGCGCTCATCAGTGGGAAGTCGCTGTTCCCGGGGCCGAGTTCGGTCACGTCCGGTCCGCTGGACGGCCGGGTCGGCGGCCGGGTCGACGGCCCGTTCGGCGGCGCCGCGACGGCGGTCCCGGCCGGTCCGAGCACCGAGAGCGCGGCCACCGCACCGGTGCCGAGCAGGAGTTGGCGACGCGAAGGGGGCACGGCAGGCATGGGGCTCCAGAGTCCGGTCATGGGCGGGTCGGGCCGGGGGCGCCGGCGGCGGCCAGCAGCTCCCGGGTGTACGGGTGGGCGGGGGCGGCGAACAGCTCGGCGGCGGGGGCCCGTTCGACCACCCGGCCGTGCCGCAGCACCAGCACGTCGTCGCACAGGTGCCGGACCAGCGCGAGGTCGTGCGAGATGAACACCAGCCCGACGCCGTGGTGTTCGCGCAGTTCGGCGAAGAGGTTGAGGATCTGCGCCTGGACCGAGACGTCCAGCGCGGAGGTCGGCTCGTCGGCGACCAGCACCTGCGGGCCGACGGCCAGGGCCCGCGCGATCGCGACCCGCTGGCGCTGGCCTCCGGAGAGCCGGTGCGGCCGGGCGTCGAGCACCGCCTCCGGCAGGCCGACCAGCTCGCACAGCCCGCGCGGATCGCGGTCCCGCGGCCCGTGGGCGGCCTGCGGTTCGGCCAGCGCCTCGCGCACCGTCATCCGGGGGCTGAGCGAGGCGTACGGGTCCTGGAAGACCAGTTGCACCCGGCGGCGCAGCTCGCGTTCCTCGGCGCGGTCGGCCTCGGCCCAGGACCGGCCGTCCACCCGCACCGTCCCGGCCTGCGGGCGCACCAGCCCGAGCAGCGCGCGGGCCAGGGTGGACTTCCCGGAGCCGGACTCGCCGATCACCCCGACCGCGCGGCCGGGCGCGGCGCTCAGGCTCACGCCCTCCAGGGCGGGCGGGCGGCGGCGGCCGTAGCGGACGGTGAGGCCGTCGGCGACCAGGACGGGCTCGGCGGCCCGCTCCGACCGTCGCGGCCCGCTGTCCTGACGCTCCGTCACCACAGCTTGGGACACCGGGAGATGACAGGCGAAGCCGGAGTCGGCCGCACCGGTCCACCGCGGCGCCGAGGCCGTGCAGCGGTCGTCGGCGGCCGCGCAGCGCGGAGCGAAGGCGCAGCCGTCCGGTGCCCGGCCGGCCGCCGGCGGGCGTCCGCCGATGACGGCGAGCGGTGCGCCGGGCGGACCGTCCAGCCGGGGCACGCCGGCCAGCAGCCCGGCGGTGTACCGGTGTCGGGGTGCGGCCAACAGGTTGGCGGTGGAAGCCCGTTCGACGATCCGTCCGGCGTACATCACCTGGACGGTGTCGCAGCCGCGGGCCACCACGCCGAGGTCGTGGGTGATCAGCAGGACGGCCGTGCCGGTCTCGTCACGAAGCCGGACCAGCAGGTCCAGGATCTCCACCCGGGTGCTCGGGTCGAGCGCCGTGGTCGGCTCGTCGGCGATCAGCAGGTCCGGGCGGTTGGCCATCGCCATGGCGATCAGCACGCGCTGGCGCATGCCGCCGGAGAACTCGTGCGGCCGGTCGCGGTAGCGGCGCGCGGGCTCGGCGATGCCGACCAGGTCGAGGAGTTCGAGCGCCCGGTCGCGGGCGGCCCGGCGGCTCGCGCCGTGCACCAGGGCCGCCTCGGCGAGCTGGCGGCCGACCGGCATCCGGGGGTTGAGGTGGGCCAGCGGGTCCTGGAAGACCATGCCGATGCGTCGGCCGCGCACCGCGCGCACGGCGGGTTCGGGCAGGGCGAGCAGGTCGGTGCCGTCGAACCGGACGGTGCCGCCGGTGGTGCGGCAGCCCGGCGGCAGCATCCGGTTGACGGCCAGCGCGGTGAGGGTCTTGCCCGAGCCGGACTCGCCGACCAGGCCGAGGATCTCGCCCGGCCGCACGGTGAAGTCCACCCCGCGCACCGCCTCGCCGCCGCCCGCCGTGACGCGCAGGCCGCGTACCTCCAGCAGCGGCGGGCCCGGCACCGCGGCGGCGGTCGGGGCCCGGTCGGTCCCGGTCGTCGTCACCGCACCGGTCGTCGTCACCGGATCAGTCGTGGTCACCGCATCGGTCGTGGTCACCGGATCAGTCGTGGTCAACGCAGTCTCTCCCGGTTGAACGAGTCGGCGAGCAGGGTCAGGCCGAACACCAGCAGGCCGAGCAGGAGGACCGGCGCCAGGGCGTAACCCGGGTGGAGGAAGAGGTACTTGGAGCCGGTGTTGATCATCGTTCCGAGCGAGGGGGCGGGCGGCTGGATGCCGAGGCCCAGCACGCTCAGTCCGCCCTCGGTCTTGACGGCGTGCGCCATCGCCACGGCCAGCAGCGCGGTCGTGGCGTCGGCGACGTTCGGCAGCACGTGGCGGCGCAGGATCCGGCCGCGCGGCACGCCGAGCACCCGGGCCGCCACCACGTGGTCGCGGGCCAGCTGGGCGAGCAGCGCGGCCCGTGCCTGGCGGCCGAAGGAGGGCAGCGCGCTGAGCACGATGGTGGCCACCACGGTGCCGATTCCGGGGCGCACCAGCAGGGCGAGCGCGAGTCCGAGCAGGACGCCGTGCAGGCCCAGCAGCAGGTCGAACAGCCGCTGGACGGCCTCGCCCAGCAGCCGGTTCAGCCCGCCGAGCAGTCCCAGCGCGGTGCCGAGCACGGCGGCCGCCGGGACGGCCAGCAGGCAGACCAGCAGCTCGGTGCGGATCCCGGCCAGCGCTCGGGCGAGCAGGTCGCGCCCGACCTCGTCGGTGCCCAGCAGGTGGGCCGCCGACGGCCCGGCCAGGGCGTCCGGGCCCTGCCGGTAGGGGTCCGCGGCCAGCAGCGGGCCGAGCAGCCCCAGCAGCACCACCAGGAGGACGAGCAGGGCGCCGGTGCGGCCGCGCCGGGTGCGCAGCGCGGCCGGGAGCGCGGGCGGGGCGAGCCGCCGGCGGCGCGCAGCGGGGGTGGTCGTGGCGGTCACCGGTCCTCCCCGGTGCCGGCGCGGGCGATCCGCGGGTCGAGCCGGCCGACCAGCAGCTCCGAGCCGAGCTGGACGAGCACGGCGACGGCGACGGCGAGCATGATCAGGGTCTGGGCGACCGGGTAGTCCCGCTGGTTGATGGCGTCCAGCAGCAGCTGGCCGAGGCCGTGCCGGGCGAAGAGCTGTTCGGCGACCACCGCGCCGCCGAGCAGCTCGCCCAGGTGCAGGCCGAACTCGACGAAGAACGGCGCCAGGCTGTTGGGCAGCACATGGCGGGCCAGGACCCGCCGGGGCGACGCCCCCTTGGCGACGGCGGTCAGCACGAACTCCTCCTGGCGGGTGCGGCGCAGCTCGGTGGCGAGCAGCCGGGCCAGCACCGCCGAGCCCGGCAGCGCGAGCGCCACCGCGGGCAGGGCGAGGTATTGGACGGCGAGGTCCGGCGCGGCGAACAGGTCCCGCTCGCCGCCGGCGGGCAGCAGGCGCAGCAGCACCGCGAAGACGAAGACGAACAGCACGGCGGTGACGTACACCGGCAGCGCCAGCAGGGCGGTGGCCAGCGGGTCGAGCACCCGGGCGAGCCGGCCCCGCCGCTCGGAGGCCAGGGCGACGCCCAGCAGCAGGCCGAGGACCAGCATCAGCAGGCCGGCGGCGAGGGCGAGCTGAACGGTGCTGCCGACGCTCTGGCCGATCAGGCGGGTGACCGGTTCCCGGTAGTGGAAGGAGCTGCCGGGGTCGCCGGTGAGCAGCCCGTGCAGCCAGCCCAGGTACTGGACGGGCATCGGCCGGTCCACGCCGAGGCTGTCGGCGAGCCGGTCGCGCTGCTCCTGGTCGGCCTCGGCGCCGAGCGCGGCGGACACCGGGTCGCCGGGGGCGAGGCGGAGCAGCAGGAAGACGGCGACGGAGGCGAGCCAGAGCGTGGCCAGCGCGCCGGCCGCCTTTCTGGTCCAGTAGGGCACGGGAGTACTCCGGGTGGTCGGGCGGGCGGGGGCCGCCGTCCCAGGACGGTGGGGGTCGCCCTGGGACGGCGGTCGCGTTGCGGCGCGTCAGGCGGTGCGGCGGGTGTCGTCGAGCCGCAGGTAGCCGAGCGCGCTGGTGGCCACGCCGTGGACCGAGGAGGCGAAGGCGTAGGTCTCCCAGGCGTGCGCGAGGGTGATGTGGAAGGACTCGGCGAGCAGGTACTCGGACAGTTCGTGGTTGACGTCGGCCCGGGCCTGTTCGTCGGCGGCGGCGAAGGCGCGGGACTGGAGTTCGGCGTAGGCGGGGTCGGTGACGTGCGAGGTGTTCCGGCCGACCTGGAGCGGGCCGGAGACGGTGATCCCGCTCAGCGGGGAGACGCTGACCATGCCGTGGTTGGCGATGAACAGTCCTTCCAGCGTGCCCTGTTGGATCTTCGGCTGGAGCGCGGCGTTGTCGAGCAGCTGGACGTCGACGCCGAAGCCGGCCTGCTCCAGGTCGTACTTGACCAGTTCCACGAGGGAGGCGAACACCGGCGAGTTGGCGGCGGTGAGCGGCACCCGCGCGCCCTCCGCACCGGCCTCCCGGAGCAGCCCGCGGGCCTTCTCCGGGTCGTGCGGGTAGCGGGTGACCTGGTCGGGGGTGACGCCGGGGGTGTTGGACGGCCAGGGCAGGCTGCTCGCCTCGGCGTGGCCGCCGTACACCTGGGCGACGATGCGCTCGCGGTCCACCGCGTACTGCAGGGCCTGGCGCACCCGGCGGTCGTCGAAGGGCCTGCTGGTGGTGTTCACGCCGAGGAACGCCTGCTGGTAGGAGGACTTGGCGGACTGCACGGCGAAGCCCGGGTTCCCGCCCAGCACCTTGAGGTCGCGTCCGGGCACCGCGCCGATCAGGTGGGACTGTCCCGACTGGAGGGCGGACAGCGCGGCCTGGCTGCTGGTCACCGACCGGACGGTGATCCGCTCGAAGCGGGGCCGCCCGCTCTGCCAGTAGTGGTCGTAGCGGGCCAGGTCGAGCTGGTTGCCGCCCTTGAACGACTGCCAGGTGAAGGGCCCGGTGCCGTTGACCTTCTCGGCGGCCTTGCCGTCGACGTAACTGCGGGCGTCCACCACGGGGTTGAAGGCGAGCGCGTCGAACAGGTTGCTGGTGGGCCTGGCGAGGGTGAGCGTGACCTCGTTGCGGGCGCTCGCCCTGATGTCGGCGAGCCGTTCCAGCAGCGGCTTGACCTGGGAGGACTTGGCGGCGCCGGTGAGCGAGAAGACGACGTCGTCCGGGTCGAGCGGGCGGCCGTCGTGGAAGGTGACGTCCTCGCGCAGCTTGAGCACCAGCCGGGTGCGGTCGGCGCTCCACTCCCAGGAGGAGGCGAGCCAGGGCACGGGCTGCAGCGTCTGCGGGTCGAGGTCGACCAGCCGGTCCAGCACCAGGTTGACGAACACCGGGGTGTCCGGGCCGCGGTGGAGCAGCTGGGTGGGGTCGGGGGCGGCGCCGTAGACGATCTGGAGGTCCGGCGCGGAGGCGGTGGCGGAGGCCGCGGCCCCGCCGGCGGCGTCCTCGGTGGCCGAGCGGCAGCCCGCCGCCAGCAGGGCCGCTCCGGCGCTCAGGCCGAGGAAGCCTCTTCGGGGAAGGCCGCGGTGACGGGCTGCGTCGCTCATGGTGGTGCTACCTCTTCGGTTCTCGGGGTCCGGGGTCGGTGCGCGCGGGTCAGTACCTGGTCACGACGACGCTGTCGCTCCAGGCCACCACGTCGGGGCCGCCGGTCGGGTAGGGGATGTTCTTGGCCGGGTTCCAGTTGGCCCGGTAGATGCCGGTCTTGAAGTACGGCGACTGGTTCTGGTGGTAGTTGTTGAGGCCGCTGTACGCGCCGACCTGCGCGCCGTCCCGGAAGACGGTGACGGCGCCGGGGGTGGTGTCGGTGGACCAGGTGATGTCGAAGGCCCACTGGTTCCAGTGGCCGAACTGCACGTCGCCGAGCGGGATCACCGCCTCCTGGACGGTGCTGGGGTCGGACAGCCAGTGCACCTTGAGCCGCCAGCTGCCGTCCTTGACGGTCAGGGCGATCGGCGGCTTGGTGTCGCTGCCGTCCGCGAGCGGGTAGCCGTGCCACTGGGCGACGATCGTCTCGGTGGGGGTCCGCACCCAGTCGGCGGGCAGGTAGTCGGCGAGGGCGAAGCGGTAGCTGCCCCAGCCGAGGGAGTTGACGGCGACCTCGGAGCGGTAGGAGACGCCGTCGTTCGGCACGGCGAAGCGGGCGGCCAGGCCGCTGCCGCCGGCGGGAGCGCCGGCCACGGTGATGCTGCCGTTGCCGTCGACGCGCTGGCGGGTCCAGGCGGAGACGGTGCCGGATTCGAAGTCGTCGGCGAAGACGTCGGTACCGGACACCAGGGCGGGAGCGGTGGGAGCGGCAGGGGCGGGGACGGCGGCGTGGGCCGGGGCGGCGGCGGTCACGGCCAGGGCGGCGGTGAGCACGGCGCCGGCGAGGCGGCCGGGGAAGCGGGACATGGTTCTTCTCCTTCTGGGGGTTCGGGACTGATCGACCGGGGGCGCGGCCGGCTGACGGGGGACGGCGTCAGCCGGCCAAGGGCCTGTCGTCGAACGCCCCGCAGACGGGAGTTCGACGACAGGCCCTAACTACAGGAGTCGGCCGGTCCCACCCAGGTCGGGCTGGACCAGGCCCACTGGTCGTTCAGCTGCCGGACCCGCACGTGGTAGAAGTCCCCGTCGCCGCCGGGGCGTTCGTCGGTCAGCTCGAATTCGGCGGTCGTCTCCCGGTCGGGCACGGCCCGGTCGAAGCGGTAGGCGCCGGAGACGAACCCGCCGGTGAATCCGGTCCGCGCGCCGGCGAGGAGTTCGCCGACGGCGTGGGCGCTCTCGGCGCCGTTCACGACGGCGACCAGCCGGGTGCGCGTGTCGCCCTCGATCCGCAGCGAGAAGCCCTGGGTGCTGTCGGTGGCGGTGTTGGGGTTGCCGTCGGTGACCGTCCGCAGCCGGATCTCGCCCGGCCCGGTGCGCTCCCACCAGGACGGCCGGTAGGTGTCCGGCTCGGCCTCGGCCGGCGCGACGGTCTCCGGGCCGCGCAACCGGGGCTGGACGTCCAGCAGCCGCCCGCCCTCGATCCGCAGCACGACGTCCCAGTGCACGGGTTCGCCGCGCCGGCCCCAGCCGACGGCGAAGCCCAGGGTGCCGGAGAAGGCGTCCGATCCGCCGGCGCCGGAGAGGAGTTCGGGCCGGCTGACCCGGTGGACGGGTACGCCGTTGCGGAGCAGTTCCACGTGGTCGAGCGCGTCCCGGCCCTGGACCGTGACGTGGATCCGGCGCCGGTCGGCGGAGGCGGCCTCGGCGCCCATCGGGGCGCCGTTGACGGAGGTGGCGAGCAGGATGCGGTCCCCGGTGATCGCGTAGGTGCGGCGCTGCTGGACGGCGTTCCAGATGCCGTCCCGGGTCAGTTCCGGGGCCCAGACCGCCACCCGGCCGTGCCCGTGGCTGCCGGGGAAGGCGCTGTGGTGGTCGGTGGAGCCGATCAGTCCGAAGCGGTGGCCCAGGCGCAGGCCGTGGACGGCCGTGGCGGCGCCGGCGCGCGGGCCCATGGTGTGCAGGTAGCTGCGCGGCGCCTCGTCGGACTCGGCGCAGCCGTGCATCGACATCATCTCCACCACCGGGGCGAACTCCTCGGTGTAGGAGGCCCAGTCGATGCCGCGGCGGGCCGGCCCGTAGCCGATGTGGTGCGGCAGCGCCCAGGTGCGCACGCCCTGTGCGGCGAGCACCCGCAGCCGGGCGCGCAGTTCGTCCAGGTCCGCCGCCCGGATGATCTCGCCGCGCGGGCCGTCGAAGTACACGCAGTGGTCGCCGTGGGCGAGGCTGTGCCACTCGAAGGACTGGAAGGTGACGAAGCGGCCGTCCTCGTGGGCGGCGGCGGTGACGTCCTGGACGTGGTCCCAGAGCCGGGCCAGCCGGGCGAAGCCCTCGGTGTGGTAGTCGACCAGGCTCGCCAGTTCGGGGGTGCGCTCGGGCAGGTCGGGCCACCAGCCGTGGCCGGTGACGCTGGCGAAGTCGAGTTGGAGCCGGGCGTTGGCGTAGGCGTCCTCGATGCTCCCGTGGCCGTAGCTGATGCCGCAGTGGTTGTGGAGGTCGCCGACGTACAGGCCCAGGCCGGCGTAGCCGGGTGCGTCGGTGCTGGGGGCGGTCATCGGGGCGGGGCTTCCTCGGGTCCTGGTCGGCCATGTTTGATCGACTCTGAGAAGAAGGTAGCCGCGATCTCCAGGGAACGGTCAAGGCTCGGCGGTTCGGTGTCGTGCGATCGCCATCGGGCGAAACATCGTCTTCATAGAAGACCTGCTGGTGAAGCTGGCCATCTTGCTGGTCAGCCGGTCGACGACGACCGACCGCGCCTGGCCCGGACTTTTGATCGATCTGATAGAAACTTCGCGACACCCCTCCCCCGAAGGACGGATCCATGCCGCACCCCGCCCTGCCCGCCGCGCCCGACCTCGGCGCCTCCCACCTCGTCCGCGCCCCCGAGCGCCCCGAACCCGGCTACTGGGCCGGCTGCCCGGGCGTCCGGTACGAGCCGGACCTCGACCGCTTCCTGCTCACCTACCGCGAGCGCCGCCCGCGCGGCGCGACGCACGGGCCCGACCGGGGCTGGCGCTGCGCCGTCGCCGAGAGCACCGACGGCATCGCCTTCCACGACCTGTGGTCCGTCCGGCGCGACGAACTGGGCTCCCCCTCGATGGAACGCCTCGCCCTGCTGCGCCGCGACGGCGACTACCTGCTCCACCTCAGTTACGTCGACCCGGCCGACAACCGCTGGCGCGTCGACGCCCTGCGCGCCGACGCCCCCGAGTCCTTCGACCTCGCCACCCGCACCCCCGTCCTCACCGCCGCGACCACCGGCACCGAGGGCGTCAAGGACCCGTACCTGCTCGAAACCGACGCCGGCGTCCACCTGTTCGCCACCGTCTCCCGCGCCCGGCCGTTCACCCCCGAGGAACAGGACCGCGCCCACGCCGACGCCGACATCCACACCACCGGCCTCACCGTCCAGCCCACCGCGCTCGCGGTGTCCCCGGACGGGCTGCGCTTCACCGCCCCGCCGGGCCGCGCCGCCGAGGCGCTGGACGTCGGCCCGGCCGGCGCCTGGGACGGCTACGAGTCCCGGATCACCACCGTCCTGCCCGACGGCCGGGGCGGCTGGCTCGCGCTCTACGACGGCTCGGCGGACGCCGCCGGCAACTACGAGGAGCGCTGCGGCCTGGCCGCCTCCACCGACCTGCGCGGCTGGCACCGCCTCACCCCGGACGGCCCCTGGCTGGACATCCGGTACGCCGACCTCGTCCCGGCCCGCGGCCGCTGGTACCTCTACTACGAGCAGAGTCGGCCGGACGGCGCCCACGAGCTGCGGGTCGCCGTCCTGGACGAGTTCGCTGGAGTCCGCCCCGACGGCACCCCGGCGCCGCCGCACCACGCCTGAGCGCGGGGAGCGGCGGCCCGGTCCGCCCGGGCCGCCGCGTCAGGCTCGGGCTTCAGGCCTCAGACCTCAGGCGTCAGGCGGCCAGCAGGGCCTCGGCGATGCAGCGGGCCCGCCAGGCGGCGTCCGGGGTGCCCTCGCGCAGGGCGGTGACGATGGCGCCGTCCATCAGGAGGGCGAACTGCCGGGCGCGCTCCCCGGGCTCGGGGACGCCGGCGTCCCGCATCAGCCGCTCGACCAGGTCGATGACGCGGGTCTTGTGCAGGGCCGCCATCCGGCGGGCCGGGCTGGCCGGGTCGGCGATCTCGGTCATCGTGTTGATCGCGACGCAGCCCCGGAAGTCCTGGGTCGCGAACCGTTCGGCCAGCGCGTCGAAGACGTGCAGCGGGTGGCCGCCGTGCGCCGCGACCCGCTCGGAGAGCCACGCCCGCCACCGGACGTCGCGGCCCTCCAGGACCGCGGTCACCAGCTCCTCCTTGCCGGTGAAGTGCCGGTAGAAGGAGGCCCGGCCCACGCCGGACTCGGAGAGGATGCGCTCCACGCCGACCGCGCGGATGCCGTTCGCGTAGAAGAGGGTTTCGGCCGTGCTCAGCAGGCGCGCCCGTGCGTTGACTGCCACGCGGCCGATCCTATCCACTCTTGACGCCAAACGGTACCGGTCGGTACCGTCCTCCAGTCGGTACCGGTCGGTACCGTTTAGCGGGGGCGGTCCCGAGGGGGGCGCCGAACCTCGACCGCCCGCACGGACCAGCGGCTGCACGGCCGCCCGGACCGGGACGCCACGCCGGAAGCACCACGGCGGGCCGCCCGACCCGGGACGCCGAGCAGCCGCAGGGCCCGAGCAGCCGCAGGCGCCGAGGGCCGCAGGACCCGCGGCCGCCCCGCGCGCGGTCGGCTCACGCGCCCGCGGCCGCCGCCTGCGCGAGGGAGTCCAGGACCGGCCGGACCAGCGGGTGCCCGTCGGCACCGGTCCGGACGGCGGCGAAGACCCGCCGGGTGGCGAGCTCGCTGTCCACCGGCCGCACCGCGACCTCGCGGAGGTCGACGCCGCGCAGCGCCGAGCGCGGCACCAGCGCCACCCCGAGGCCCGCCGAGGCGAGCGCCACCACGGCCCGGAAGTCGTCGGAGGAGTGCAGCAGCCGGGGCTGGAACCCGGCGTGCTCACAGGCCAGCAGCACCACGTCGTGGCAGGGGTTACCCGGGTACGGCCCGATCCACGGCTCGTCGGCCAGCGCGGCGACGGCCAGCGGGCCGGACTCGTCGGCCAGCCGGTGGCCGAGCGGCAGGACGGCCTCGAAGGGCTCGGCGTACAGCGGCACCCGGGTCAGCCGGGCGTCGTCGGCGCGCGGGGCGCCCCGGTACTCGACGGCCACCGCGAGGTCGGCCCGGCCGTCCAGCACCATCGGCAGGCTGGCGTCGCCCTCGGCGTCCAGCACCTTGAGCCGCACCCCGGGGGCGCGCTCGGCGAGCAGGCCGACGGCGGGGGCGAGCACCGAGGCGATGGCGGTCGCGAAGGAGGCGACGGTGACCTCCCCGGAGACGCCCGCGCTGTACGCGGCGAGGTCGGCCTCGGCGCGCTCCAGCTGGGCGAGCACCACGTCGGCGTGGCCGAGCAGGATCTCCCCGGCGGCGGTCAGCCGTACGCCCCGGCCCTCCCGGGCGAGCAGGTCGTGGCCGGTCTCCTGCTCCAGGGCGGCCAGCTGCTGGGAGACCGCGGAGGGGGTCAGGTAGAGGGCGGCCGCCGCGGCGGTCACGGTGCGGTGGTCCGCCACGGCCCGCAGGGTCCGCAGCCGTCGTGCGTCGATCACGGACCAATTCTGCCAGCGCGGCGCGGCGTGCCGGACCGGCGGGCCGGAACCCGGGCGGGCCGGGCGGGCCCGCCGGAGCGGCGGTTTCGGCCGGAGGCACGCGCGGTGGCGCATTTCCGGACGAGATCGCTCCTGTCCGTTGACCGGACATCCGCGCGGCGCTTGGCTCGTGCCGACCGGGCCACGGGGGGCCGAGGGCCCGGGGCAGTCATCAGGGGAGGATGATCGATGACCACTGCACGCACCCGCCACCGACTGGCCCGTACCGCCGCCGTCCTGGCGGCCGTCACGGCGGCCGGAGCCGCGATGCCCGCCGCCGAGGCCCGCCCGCCCAAGGGCGACACCGCCCGGGTCAGCGAGGGCGCCAAGGGCGAGGCCCTGAACGGGCCCTCGTTCGCGCTCGGGCTGAGCGGCGACGGCCGGTACGCGCTGTTCTCCTCGTCGGCGACCAACCTGCTGCCCGGCGGCGCCGGGGCCGTCGGCGACGTCTACGTCCGGGACCTGCGCAACGGCCGCACCGAGCGGATCAGCGTCGCCGCCGACGGCTCCGCGCTGGACGCCGGCACCAACGACGCGGCGATCAGCGGCAACGGCCGGTACGTGGCGTTCAGCAGCTACGCGACCAACGTGGTGCCCGGCCGGCCGAAGCACACCACCGACGTCTTCGTCCGGGACCGCTGGACCGGCCGCACCGAGCTGGTCACCACGGGCGACGGCACCTCCGGCGCGGGCGACGACCAGAGCGCCCGCAACGCCTTCGACGCCGCCATCAGCGGGGACGGCCGCTACGTGGTCTACTCCTCCGACCGCACCGACCTCGCACCCGGCGTGCGCCGCGGCAGGTTCAACGTCTTCGTCACCGACCGCTGGACCCGCACCACCCGGGTGGTCAGCACCGGGGCGGACGGCACCCCGGCCGACCACAACTCCTCCCGCCCGACGATCAGCGCCGACGGCACCGTGATCGGCTTCACCTCGCGGGCCGGCAACCTGCTCCCGGCCGACCAGGCCCCGTCCTCGCTCGCCGACCGAGCCGACCGAGCCGACCAAGCCGCCGCAGCCGACCGAGCCGCCTCCGCCGCGTCTGCGGCCGACACCGCCGACACCGCCGACGGCGCCGAGCTGACCGGAATCCGCGCCTACCCGTACTACGTCTGGGACGCCCGCACCGGGAAGATCACCGGCGCCAGCTACGACGGGACCGGCGAGCTCATCGGCGCCGGCAACGACGGGCGGATCAGCCCCTCCGGCCGCTACGCGCTCTACACGGTCTACGAGGAGGGCGGCCGGCCCGGCTCGCACGGTGTCCACCAGGACGTCTACGCCCGCGAGCTGGCCACCGGCCGGACCACCAAGGTCAACCAGCCGCTGTCCGGCAGCGCCCTCGAATCCTCCTACAACCCCGTCATGCCGCTGAACGACCGCTGGGTGTACTTCACCTCCGACGTCGCCGACCTGGTGCCCGGCGACACCAACGGGCAGGCCGACATCTTCCGCACCGACCTGCGCAGCGGGCACACCGAGCGGGTCACCCTCACCCAGGACGGCTCGCAGAGCACCACCTCCGCCTTCTTCCCGCAGGTCGACGCCGACGACACGACCCTGCTGTTCAGCGCCGAGGACGGCAACCTGGCGCCCGTCGCCGACAGCGCCACCACGGACGTCTTCCGGCGCCGCCTGTAAGGTCCCGACTCCCTTGCGGGATACGTCCGTTGACGTATTTCCGGACGGGATCACCCCCGGCCGTTGACCACCGGCCCTCCCGACGGTTGGCTCTGCGAGGGCCCGCCGCCGGGAGGGAGCGCGGTCGGGCGATCCAGGGGAGGACGTTCCATGACCACCGCACGCACCCGCAGATGGCCGGCCCGCGCCGCCGCCGTCCTGGCCGCCACCGCCGTGGCCGGGGCCGTGATGCCCGCCGCCGAGGCCAAGCCGCCGAAGGGCGACACCGCCCGGGTCAGCGAGACCGCCAAGGGCGCCCAGCTCAACGCCTACTCGACGCCGCTCGGGCTGAGCGAGGACGGCCGGTCCGCACTCTTCACCTCCGCCGCGACCGATCTGCTGCCCGGGCCCGGCACCCCGAACACGGACGAGGTCTACGTCCGCGATCTGCGCAACGGGCACGTCGAGAAGGTCAGCGTCGCCGACGACGGCTCCGCGCTGAACGCCGCCACCACCGACGCCTCGATCAGCGCCGACGGCCGGTTCGTGGCCTTCAGCACCACCGCCACCAACGTGGTGCCCGGCCGGCCGAGCCACCCCAGCGACATCTTCGTCCGCGACCGCTGGACCGGACACACCGAACTGGTCACCGCCGCCGCCGTGCCGAGCACCGACGACCAGAGCGGGTTCGGGGCCCTCAGCCCCAGCATCAGCCGCGACGGCCGCTACGTCGCCTACGTCTCCAACCGCAGCGACCTCGCCCCGGGCACCCTGCGGCGCGGCAGGAACAACGTCTACGTCACCGACCGCTGGACCCGCACCAGCCGGCTGGTCACCGTCGGCGCGGACGGCGAGGGTGCCGACAACGGCTCCTTCGCCCCGACGATCAGCGCGGACGGCTCCACCGTCGCCTTCACCTCCCGCGCGGGGAACCTGCTGCCGGAGCCCCCGGCCACCGACCCCGGCGCCGGCAGCACCACCGACGCCGACCCCGCCGCCGACTCGCCCCAGCTGGCCGGGCCCCACTACTACCGGTGCTACGTCTGGAAGGCCGACACCGGAAAGATCGTCGGTGCAAGCCTGAACGACGCCGGCGAGCTGACCGGCGTCTCCTACGACGCCAGGGTCAGCCCGGACGGCCGCTTCGCGATCTACAGCGTCCCGGTGTTCGTCGGCGGCTTCCCCGGCCCGGCCCACGGCACCCGGCTGGACCTCTACGTCCACGAGCTGGCCACCGGCAGGGTCACCAAGGTCAACACCGATCTGCCGGGCACCAGCACCAAGTGGTCCTCGTCCGGCGGCGTCATGACGGCCGACAGCCACTGGGTCTACTTCGACTCCAGCGCCGAGACCCTGGTCCCCGGCGACACCAACGACGCCAGCGACATCTTCCGCCGCGACCTGTGGACCGGCCGGATCGAACGGGTCAGTCTCACCCGGGCCGGCGGGCAGAGCACCTCCTCGTCCTTCAGCCCGTTCGTGGACGCCACCGGCGACACCGTGCTCTTCACCGCCGACGACGGCGACCTGGTGCCGGGCGACACCAACCAGGTGCTGGACGTCTTCCTGCGCCGGCTGTGACGGCCCGACGCACCCTGAAGCTCCGACGGTCCGACGGTCCGATGCCCTGACTCCCTTGCGGCATACGACCGGTGGCGTATTTCCGAGCGGAATCGCCACCGGTCGTTGACCAACCGTCCGCACGACGCTTGGCTCTCCCCGACCGGGCCGCGGGGGCCGTGGGCCCGGGACCGCCATCAGGGGAGGACGATCCATGACGCACGCACGCACCCGACGCCGGCTCGCCCGCACCGCCGCCGTGCTGGCCGCCACCGCCGTGGCCGCCGGAGCGGCGCTGCCCGCCGCCGAGGCCAGGCCGCCCAAGGGCGACACCGCCCGGGTCAGCGAGACCGCCAAGGGCGGGCAGATCAACGGGCGTTCGATCGCGATCGGGCTGAGCGAGGACGGCCGCTCCGCGCTGTTCACCTCGACCGCGGCCGACCTGCTGCCCGGGCCCGGCACCCCGAACGCGGAGGAGGTCTACGTCCGCGACCTGCGCAACGGACACGTCGAACGGGTCAGCGTCGCCGACGACGGCTCCCGGCTGGACGCACCCACCGCGGACGCCTCGATCAGCGCCGACGGCCGGTTCGTGGCCTTCAGCACCAGCGCCACCAACGTGGTACCCGGCCAGCCGAGGCGCTTCAGCGACGTCTTCGTCCGCGACCGCTGGACCGGCCGCACCGAACTGGTCACCGGGGGCGGGTCCGGCGACGACGAGGGCTACTCCGACAGTCCGTCCCTGAGCCGGGACGGCCGCTACGTCGCCTACACCTCCAACCGCACCGACCTCGCCCCGGGCTCGGACCCGCGCCACTTCAACGTCCTGATCACCGACCGCTGGACCGGCACGACCCGGGTGGTCACCACCGGTGCGGACGGCGGGGCCGCCAACAACACCTCCTACGGCGTGACGATCAGCGCGGACGGCGCCACCGTCGGCTTCACCTCCCGGGCGACCAACCTGCTCCCGCAGGACCCGCCCGCCGGCCCCGATGCCGCCCCCGGCACCGCCCCCGCCGCCGACACCGCCTCTGGCACCGACGCCGGTGCACCCGGGCTGGCCCCGGCCCGCTTCTACCCGTACTTCGTCTGGAAGGCCGACACCGGGAAGGTCTCCGGCGCCAGCGTGGACGACGAGGGCGCCCTGCGCGGCGTCAGCAGGGGCTCCCGGATCAGCCCCGACGGCCGCTACGCCCTGTTCGGCCTGCCGTTCCGCATCGGCGGGCCCGGCTCCAACCACTTCCGGTCGGACCTGTACGCCCGGGAACTGGCCACCGGCCGGCTGACGCGGCTCAACGCCTTCCTGCCCGGCACCACGACCACCGCGAGCGCCCAGGACCCCGCCATGACCTTCGACGGCCACTGGGTCTACTTCGACTCCGCCGCCGACAACCTCGTCCCCGGCGACACCAACGGCGTCAGCGACGTCTTCCGCCGCGATCTGAGGACCGGCGCGATCGAACGGGTCAGCCTCACCCGGGACGGCGGGCAGAGCACCTCCGACTCCTCGGACCCGTTCGTGGACGCCGGCGGCGGGACGGTGGTCTTCACCGCCGACGACGGTGACCTCGTCCCGGGCGACACCAACGCCGCCGCGGACGTCTTCGTGCGCCGCCCGTGATGATCCGGATGGCTTGATTCCCTTGCGGCATACGTCCGTTGACGTATTTTACGCCGACATTACCGGAGGGCGTTGACCCCCCGGCCCTCCCGACGATTGGCTCTGCCGAAAGCCCGTTGCCGGGAGGGAGCCCGGCCGGGTGATCGCTGGGGAGGAACACCTTCATGACACGAACCACCCGGACGACCCGCAACCGTTGGCTGTCGGGCGGCGGCAGCGTCCTGGTCGCGGCCGCCCTGCTCGCCGTCGCCGCCGCCCCGGCCCAGGCCGGACCGGTGCCGCGCGGCACCACCCAGGTCAGCCTCGGGCCGAACGGCGCGGCGCCCGACAACCAGTCGACGGCCCAGGGCATCAGCGCGAACGGCCGCTACGCCCTGTTCACCTCCCGGGCCACGAACCTGCTGCCCCACCCCTCGGTGGGCTGGAGCAACGCCTACGTGAAGGACCTGCGCACCGGCCGCCTCGAACAGGTCAACCTGTCCGACGCGGGCGGGGCGCTGAGCGGCTCGACCGACCAGGCCGGGATCAGCGCCGACGGCCGCTACGTCGTCTTCGAGAGCGAGGACGAGAACGTGGCGCCCGGCGCGCAGGTCAAGAACCGCACCGAGGTGTACATCAGGGACCGCAGGACCGGCCGCACTGAGCTGGTCAGCAGCAGCCCCACCAACACCGACACCGACCAGTACCACTCCTCGTACAACGCGCAGGTCAGCGGCAACGGCCGGTACGTGGTCTACGTGTCCTCCCGGACCGACCTGGACCCGACCGTCGTGGACCCCGAGCCGGAGCCCGCCCCCGAGCCCTCGCTCGCCCGGCCCTACACCTGGAAGATCAACGTCTACCTCACCGACCGCTGGACCCACACCACCCGGCTGGTCTCCCACGACGTGAACGGCAAGCCGGGCGAGAGCACGTCCTTCCGACCGACGATCAGCGCGGACGGCCGCACCATCGGCTTCGGCTCCATCTCCAGCCTGCTGCCGGACGAGCAGGCCCCCGGCCTCGCCGCCGCGACCGCCGCGGCGGCGGCCACGGCCTCCGCCTCCGCCGACGCCTCCGCCGACGTGGAGCTCGCCCCGAGCGCCGTCGAGGCCGCGCGCCGCAGCATCCCGCAGTCCGCGGCGCAGCCGAGCCTGGCCCGCCCGACCGCCGCCCCCTACTACACCTACGACGTCCGCTCCCGGACGCTCACACCGGTGAGCGCGGGCCTCGACGGCACGATCGGCAGCTCCAGCTTCGAGGCGACGATCAGCCCCGACGGGCGGCGCGCGATCTACACCCTGTCCGAGCCCGGCGGCTCGACCGGCGGCCACCGCTACCACACCGTGCTCCACGTGCGGGACCTGCGGACCGGCACCGTGACGAAGGTCAGCGGCGGCCTGCCCGGCACCAGCTCGGTCGGCTCCTCCGACCACGGCTCGATCACCGCCGACAACCGCTGGATCTACTTCGAGTCCGCCGCCGACAACCTGGTGGCCGGCCCCCAGCACCCGGGCTGGGACGTCTACCGCCAGGACCTTCGCACCGGCCGCACCGAGCGGGTCGCCGCCGCGCCGGACGGCTCGCTCGGCAACGGCTCGTCGACGCAGCCGTTCGTCTCCGCCTCGGGGAACACCGTGGTGTTCGACTCGACCAGCGGCAACCTGGTCACCGGCGGCACCGGCCCGGCGGTCGAGAACGGCCAGGTCTTCGCCAAGCCCGCCGGGTTCCACCGGAGCGGTGCCGGCGACGACCAGGGCGAGAACGAGGACGACTGACCGGCAGCCGTCCTCCGATAGATAACCACGACGGGGGCGGGACGTCGGCGCGGCCGGCGTCCCGCCCCCGTTGCGGGAGGGTGGGGCAGGTGGTCTGGGGGCCGTACGGCGGGGGCGCGTCGATTCGCCTCCGCCGCGCGGCGGTTGTGAGCCCGTGGGACGGTCCGGTTCCGAGCGGTCCGGCCCACGGGCAGCCTGGGTGGAGGTCAGCCCTCCAGGGCGGCGCGCGCGTCCACGAAGGCCGCGACGGCGCGCTCGACGTCCTCGGTGGAGTGCGCCGCGGACAGCTGCACCCGGATCCGGGCCTGGCCGTGCGGCACCACCGGGTAGGAGAAGCCGATCACGTACACGCCGCGCTCCAGCAGCAGCTCGGCGAGCCGGCCGGCCTCGGCCGCGTCGCCGATCATCACCGGGGCGATCGGGTGGTCGCCGGGCAGGATCTCGAACCCGGCCTCGGTCATCCGCGCCCGGAACAGCGCGGTGTTGGCCGCGAGCCGCTCGCGCAGCTCGTTGGACTTCTCGACCAGGTCGAGCACCTTGAGCGAGGCGGCCGCGATCACCGGGGCCAGCGAGTTGGAGAACAGGTACGGGCGGGAGCGCTGGCGCAGCAGGGCGACGATCTCCCGGCGGGCGGCGACGTAGCCGCCGGAGGCGCCGCCGAGCGCCTTGCCGAGGGTGCCGGTGATGATGTCCACGCGGTCCATCACGCCGTGCAGCTCCGGGGTGCCCCGGCCGCCCGCGCCGACGAAGCCGACGGCGTGCGAGTCGTCCACCATGACCATGGCGTCGTAGCGGTCGGCCAGGTCGCAGATCTCGCGCAGCGGGGCGACGTAGCCGTCCATGGAGAACACGCCGTCGGTGACGATCAGGCGGCGGCGGGCGTCCTGGGTGTCCTGGAGCTGCTTCTCCAGGTCGGCCAGGTCACGGTTGGCGTAGCGGTGGCGGCGGGCCTTGCTGAGCCGGATGCCGTCGATGATGCTGGCGTGGTTCAGCGCGTCGGAGATGACGGCGTCGCGGTCGTCCAGCAGGGTCTCGAAGACGCCGCCGTTGGCGTCGAAGCAGGAGGAGTAGAGGATCGTGTCCTCCTGGCCGAGGAAGGCCGAGAGGCGGTCCTCCAGCTCCTTGTGGACGTCCTGGGTGCCGCAGATGAAGCGGACCGAGGCCATCCCGTAGCCCCAGCGGTCCAGGGCGTCCTTGGCCGCGGCGAGCACCTCGGGGTGGTCGGCCAGGCCGAGGTAGTTGTTGGCGCAGAAGTTCAGCACCTCGCCCGGGCGGCCGCCGCCGGTCACGGTGACGGCGGCGCTCTGCGGGCTTCCGATCACCCGCTCGGGCTTGAACAGGCCGGCCTCGCGGATCTCGTCCAGGGTGGCGGCGACGTCGGCACGCACGTTGTCGAACACTGCGGTCTCCTCAATCAGTTCGGCGGGGGCGGTTCGGCGGGGAACTTCGGCGGGGGAACGCCGGCGGGGCTGGGGCGGGCTCAGGCGGTCCAGTCGAGGATGATCTTGCCGCAGTTGCCGCCCGCGGCGTCGTCGAACGCGGCCTCGAAGTCGGTGGCGGCGTAGCGGCCGGTGATCACCGGGCTGAGGTCCAGGCCGCCCTCCAGCAGCACGGACATCGCGTACCAGGTCTCGAACATCTCGCGGCCGTAGATGCCCTTGATGGTGATCATCGAGGTGACGATCGAGGCCCAGTCCACCGGGAACTGCTCGGCGGGCAGGCCGAGCATGGCGATCTTCCCGCCGTGGGTCATGTTGGCGATCATCGACTGCATCGCCTCGGGACGGCCGGACATCTCCAGGCCGACGTCGAAGCCCTCGCGCAGGCCCAGCTTCTGCTGGCCCTCCTCGATGGTGTGCTCGGAGACGTCGAGCGCCAGCGTCACACCGACCTGGCGGGCCAGGTCGAGGCGGTACGGGGAGACATCGGTGATCATCACGTTGCGGGCGCCGGCGTGCTTGGCGACGGCGGCGGCCATGATGCCGATCGGGCCGGCGCCGGTGACCAGCACGTCCTCGCCGACCAGCGGGAAGGACAGCGCGGTGTGCACGGCGTTGCCGAACGGGTCGAAGATCGCGGCCACGTCCAGGTCGACCGGCACCCGGTGCACCCAGACGTTGGAGGCGGGCAGCGCCACGTACTCGGCGAAGGCGCCGTCACGGTTGACGCCCAGGCCGACGGTGTTGCGGCACAGGTGGCGGCGGCCGGCCAGGCAGTTGCGGCACTTGCCGCAGACCAGGTGGCCCTCGCCGCTGACCAGGTCGCCGACCGCGATGTCCGCGACGCCGGCGCCGAGCTCGGCGACCTCGCCGACGAACTCGTGGCCCAGCACCAGCGGGGTCCTGATGGTCTGCTGGGCCCAGCCGTCCCACTTGCGGATGTGCAGGTCGGTGCCGCAGATGCCGGTCCGCAGCACCTTGATCAGCACCTCGCCGGGGCCGATCTCGGGCATGGGGACGTCCATCAGCCAGAGCCCGGGCTCGGCCTGCTGCTTGACGAGTGCCTTCACGGCGGCTCCTGACGTGCGGGTGGGACGGCCTGCGGGTGCGGGGGCAGGCCGAGGGAGCCCGGTTCGGCCGTCCCTGACGGGTGCACTCCGGGCAGGCAGAAATCTGCCTGGTCGGAGGGGGTGCGGTCCATCGAGGAATTCTTAAGGGCGGCCACAGCTGGGCTGAACGATCGTGCCCGAGCAGCGGCCGACGGGGGGTGCGGCATGCCGGTGCTCACCCGTCCGGCCGAGCGCGGGGCGGCCGCCGTGACGCCGTCCGACGGGACGCCGTCCGGGGACGGGTGGCTCGGCAGGGGTGCGTGGCGCCGGCCGGGGACGGGTGGCTCGGCAGGGGTGCGTGGCGCCGGCCAGGGGTGCGTGGCTCGGCCGGAATGGCTGACACCGGGCCGCCAGTGGGACGGGGCACTCGGCTGACCGCGCTCCCGTTCGGTCCAGCCCGGCACCGACCCGCGCGCGCCCGTACGGCGGCGGTGCTTACGGTGGCGACGCTCCCCCCGCGGCCCCGTGGAGCAGCGCCCCGGCCTGCCCGAGCAGCGCTCCGGGGCCCTTCGCCAAGGGGCCGTCCGCCCCAGAGAGGCGCCTGCGCCGATGACCGACACCCGACGGCCCCGACCGGCCGTTCCCCGCTCCGTGCGGGTCCCCCGCACTCCGCGCCCGGCCGTCCCCCGGTCCGTACGGGTGGCCTCCGCCGCCCTCGCGCTGAGCGGCCTGCTCGCCGTCTCCGCCTGCTCCGGGGACGCCGCGCCCGCACGGCAGGCCGATCCGGCCGTCACCGCCGAACCGGCCGCGATGAGCCCGACCGCGACTCCGACGGGCGTCGCCTCCGGCGCGGTGGTGCCGCTCACCCAGGACGTCATGAACCAGCTGGACACCGCGATCAAGCAGGTGATGAGCGAGGTCTCCATCCCCGGGGTGATCGTCGGCTACACCGCCCCCGACGGCAGCTACCAGCGCACCTTCGGCGTCGCGGACAAGAACTCGGGGGCGCCGATCTCGGCCGACATGTACATGCGGATCGGCAGCGTGTCCAAGACCTTCACCGCCACCGGCATCCTGCGGCTCGTGGACCAGGGCAAGCTGGGCCTGGACGACCCGATCTCCAAATACGTCCCGAACGTGCCCGGCGGCGACGGCATCACCCTGCGCCAGCTCGGCGAGATGCGCAGCGGCCTGTTCAACTACACCCTGGACTCCGGCTTCCAGCAGGCGTTCTTCGGCGACCCCAACCAGCCCTTCACCCCGGACCAGCTCCTCGCGTACGCGTTCAAGCACCCCGCGAACTTCGCCCCGGGCGCCCAGTTCGAGTACTCCAACACCAACCTGATCCTGCTCGGCCTGGTGGTCGAGAAGGTCGGCGGGCAGCCGCTCCAGGACTTCCTGAACCAGCAGGTGTTCACCCCGGCCGGGCTCTCCAGGACCAGCCTGCCGACCGACGCGGCCTTCCCGGACCCGCACGCCCACGGCTACACCAACCAGACGGCCAGCGGCGCGGTCGAGGACGCCACCACCTGGAACCCGTCCTGGGGCTGGGCGGCCGGCGCCGTCATCTCCAGCCTCGCCGACCTGCAGACCTGGTCGAAGGTGCTGGCCACCGGGGAGCCGCTGATCAAGCCCGCCACCCAGGCGGAGCGGCTGAAGTTCGTGCCGGTCGGGCCGACCCCGGACCTCGGCTACGGCTTCGGGGTGTTCACCACCCACGGGTGGATCGGCCACAACGGCTCGCTGCCCGGGTACGAGAGCGTGGTGATCTACCTGCCGCAGGCCAGGGCCAGCCTGGCCATCCTGCTCAACACCGACATCCTGCACGACGGTTCGGAGCCCTCGACGTTCCTGGCGCGGGCGATCACCCAGATCGTCTCGCCGAACAACGTCTACACGCTGCCCACCCCGCCCGGCTCGGCCTCCCCGACGGCCTCCCCCTCGCCCACGGGCTCCCCGACGGGCTCGCCGACCGGCTCTCCGACCGGCTCCCCGACCGGCTCTCCGACGGCCTCGCCCGCGGAGACCGCGTCGGCCACGCCCACCGCCGCCGCCACACTCCACATCTCCTGAACCGCACCCGCACGCACGCACGCGGGAGGGCCCGACCCAGTGGGGAGGGTGGGGGCCCCCCCCGGTCGACCGGGTCGGGCCCTCCCGCGCCGCCGCGCTGTCCGGCGCGTCGTCAGCTCCCCAGCACCTTGCCGAGGTCGTACGAGACCGGCTCCTCCAACTGCGCGTAGGTGCAGCTCTCCGGCGTACGGTCCGGTCGCCAGCGGCGGAACTGCGCGGTGTGCCGGAAGCGGGTGCCCTCCATGTGGTCGTACGCGACCTCGACCACCCGCTCGGGGCGCAGCGCGATCCAGGAGAGGTCCTTGCCGCCGGTCCAGCGGCTGACCGCGCCGGGCAGCCGGCCCTCGGCGTGCGCGGCCTCGTCCGCCCAGCCGCCCCAGGGGTGCTGCGAGAGGTCGTCCATCCGCAACGGGGCCAGTTCCTCGACGAGTTCGCGCCGACGGGCCATCGGGAAGGCGGCGCAGACCCCGACGTGCTGGAGCCTGCCATCCCCGTCGAAGATGCCGAGCAGCAGCGAACCGACCACCGGGCCGCTCTTGTGCTCGCGGTAGCCGGCCACCACGCAGTCGGCGGTGCGCTCGTGCTTGATCTTGTACATGGTCCGCTCCCCCGGCCGGTACGGCTGGTCCAGCGGCTTGGCGACCACCCCGTCCAGCCCGGCGCCCTCGTACTCGGCGAACCAGGTCCGGGCGAGGTCGAGGTCGGTGGCGGCGGGGGCGGTGAACACCGGGTCGGCGGCGTCGGCGAGCGCGGCCTCCAGGGCCGGACGGCGCACCGACAGCGGCTCGTCCAGCAGACTCTCCTCCCCGAGGGCGAGCAGGTCGAAGGCGACGAAGGAGGCCGGGGTCCGCTCGGCGAGCAGCCTGACCCGGCTCGCGGCCGGGTGGATGCGCTCCAGCAGTTCCTCGAAGCGCAGCCGGCCGTCCCGGGCGATCACCACCTCGCCGTCCAGCACGCAGCGCGGCGGCAACTCCCGCTTGAACGCCTCGACCAGCTCGGGGAAGTACCTGGTCAGCGGCTTTCCGGTGCGACTGCCGAGCTCCACCTCGTCCCCGTCGCGGAACACGACGGAGCGGAAGCCGTCCCACTTCGCCTCGTACTGCATCCCGGGCGGGATCCTGGCCACCGACTTGGCGAGCATCGGCGCCACCGGCGGCATCACGGGCAGGTCCATGCGTCCGATCCTCGCCCGCATCGCCCCGGAGCGCGCGCCGGGCGCCCGGCGCTTAGCGTGTGGGGCATGGGCTCAGCCGTGGAACTGGAAGTCGCCGGGCGCACCGTCCGGCTGTCGAACCCGGACAAGGTGTACTACCCCGAGCGCGGCTTCACCAAGCTGGACGTCGCGCAGTACTACCTGGCCGTCGCCGACGGGGTGCTGCGCGGGCTCCGCGACCGGCCGACCACCCTGCAGCGCTTCCCGGACGGCGTGGACGGCGAGTTCTTCTACCAGAAGCGCGCCCCCAAGGGCCTGCCGGAATGGCTGCCCACCGCCCGGATCGAATTCCCCTCCGGCCGCTCCGCCGACGAGATCTGCCCCACCGAGCCGGCCGCCGTGCTGTGGGCCGCCAACCTGGGCTGCCTCACCTTCCACCCCTGGCCGGTGCGGCGCTCCGACACCGGCCACGTCGACGAGCTGCGGATCGACCTCGACCCGCAGCCCGGCACCGACTTCCACGACGCCGTCCGCGCCGCCCACGAACTGCGCGCCCTGCTGGAGGAGTACGGGCTGCGCGGCTGGCCCAAGTCCTCCGGCGGGCGCGGACTGCACGTCTACGTGCCGCTGGCGCCCGAGTGGACGTTCACCGACGGGCGGCACGCGGTGATCGCCCTCGGCCGGGTGCTGGAGCAGCGGATGCCCGGAAAGGTCACCACCGCCTGGTGGAAGGAGGAACGCGGCGAGCGAATCTTCGTCGACTACAACCAGATGGCCCGCGACCGCACCATCGCCTCCGCCTACTCGCTGCGCGCCCGCCCGCGCGCCACCGCCTCCGCCCCACTGCGCTGGGAGGAACTGGACGACGCCGCCCCCGAGGACTTCGACCTGCGCACCCTCCCCGCCCGCTTCGCCGAACTCGGCGACCTGAACGCGGAGATGGACGGCCTGGCGTTCCGCCTGGAGCCCCTGCTGGAGCTGTACGAGAAGCAGCTGCGCGACGAGGGCCTCGGCGAACTCCCGTACCCGCCGGACCACCCCAAGGCGGCCGGCGAGCCCACCCGGGTCCAGCCGAGCCGGGCGAGGAAGAAGTAGTCGGCCGGCCCGGTCAGTCCACCGGCGGCGTCCACAGCCCCCGGACCCGGTCGGCGGCCGCGTCGTACCCGAGGCCGTGCCACGTGCTCGTCCCGGCGCGGATCGGTCATCCCGCCGTCCTGCCCGGCGGGCCCGGTCGCTCCGAGCGGCCTATCTCCCCGCTGTCCGCTCATTCGCCCCGCGCACCGGCCGGGGCCAGTTCGGCGATGATGCGGACGGCCTCGGCGATCTGCCCGTCGGTCAGGTCGCCCCGGGCGGTCAGCCGCAGCCGGGAGATGCCGTCCGGGACGGACGGCGGGCGGAAGCAGCCGACGGCGAGGCCCGCGCGGCGGCAGTCGGCGGCCCAGGCCACGGCGGCCTCGGGGCCCGGGGCGCGGACGGACACCACGGCCGCCTCGGGCTCGCAGCTGTGCAGTCCGGCGGCGGTGAGCTGCCGGGCCAGGGTGCGGGCCACCTCGCGGGCGCGCTCGGCGCGGGCCGGCTCGGCGCGCAGCAGCCGCAGGGCGGCGAGGGCGGCGCCGGCGGCGGCCGGGGCGAGACCGGTGTCGAAGATGAAGGTGCGGGCGGTCTCGGTGAGGTGGCGGATCACCCGGCGCGGGCCGAGGACGACACCGCCCTGCGAGCCGAGCGACTTGGAGAGGGTGGCGGTGGCCACGGTGTCCGGCTGCCCGGCGAGCCCGGCCGCCGCGAGCGCCCCGGTGCCGCCGGGGCCGAGCACGCCCAGCCCGTGCGCGTCGTCGACCAGCAGGGCGGCGCCGTGCGCGCGGGCGGCCTCCGACAGCGCGGGCAGCGGGGCCGCGTCGCCGTCCACCGAGAACACCGAGTCAGTGACCACCAGCGCCCGCGGCCGGGCCCGCCCGGCGAGCGCCTCGGCGACGGCCGCCGGGTCGCTGTGCGGGGCCCGGTGGACGTCGGCGCGGGAGAGCCGGCAGCCGTCGATCAGCGAGGCGTGGTTGTAGGCGTCGGAGACGATCAGGGTGTCCGGGTCGGTGAGCGCGGTCAGCGCCGCGAGGTTGGCCGTGTACCCGGAGGAGAACACCAGCGCGGCCTCCGTTCCGCAGAACTCGGCCAGCTCCTGCTCCAGTTCGGTGTGCAGCGCGGTCGTCCCGGTCACCAGCCGCGATCCGGTCGAGCCGCCGCCCCAGCGCAGTGCCGCGTCCGCGGCCGCCCGCGTGACGACCGGATGCCTGGTCAGGCCCAGGTAGTCGTTGCCCGCGAGGTCCAGCACCGGGTCGTCCGCGGCCCGGCTGCGCAGCGTCCGCGTCAGCCCGGCCTCGGCCCGCATCGCGGCCGTCTGGTCGAGCCAGTCGAAGACGTGCGCGGGAGCGGCGGCCGGGGCGGAGGCAGGGGCGGGGACGGCGGAGCGCGGCTCGGCCGCGAGCGGATGGTTCATGCCCGGCACTCTGGCATGCCGCCGCGTGTCGGGCAATGTGCGGATCGGCACAGTATGAACCGGTCAATCCAGTCGTGATTCACCATCTGTTAACCAGGTATCAATATTCAATTCACCGAAATCATGGCCGCAAAAATAGTACGATCCTTGCCGATCATTTATCCGGGGGGAAAACAATGACCGACCTCGAATTCGAGCGTCGAATGAATCCATGGCTCTTCGACGACAAGGGCAATCTCACCGAAGAGGCGAAGAAGCAGTTCCCGGACCTGGCCGGCGCCAACGCCGCACCGGTCTCACTGAGCCCGGCGGCCGGCGGCAAGACCGTCGCCGTGAACCCCGGCGTGCTCCAGCAGGCCGCGCAGAACGCCTTCGCCCTGCGGGACGCCGTCAAGACCGAGTGCGACCAGCCCGGCGAGCACGTCAACGCCGCCGCCGGGTCCCTCAAGGGCTGGAACCTCGGCGGCGCGCTCACCGCCACCTGGGGCACCTGGACCAGCCAGTCCGGCGGGCTGCAGACCACCGTCGGCGACATCGGCACCAACCTGCAGACCACGGCCCAGAGTTACACCAGGACCGACACGGACATCCAGGCCCACTTCAACCAGGCGCAGGGCGCCGGACGCTAGCGCCGGCGCGAACGGGGGGATACAGCACGATCATGGTGACGTTCAGTCAGCTCCAGCAGGTCGACCTCGGCGGCCTCGCCTCCGCGGCCGGTGACTTCGAGAGCCTCGTCCGCAAGTGGGACCTCACCCAGCGGATGCAGAACGAGGTCATCGGCACCATCCAGCAGTCCGGCTGGCACGGCGACGCCGCCGGCCTCGCCAACGCCAAGCTCACCTGGGCCCGCGACCAGATCCACGCGGCCTTCGAGGAGGCCTCGGCCCTGGCCAAGACGCTCCGCGACGCCCACACCGAGATCACGGCGGCGAAGAACGACCTCACCACCGCGGTCCAGAACGCGACCCACGAGGGCCTCACCGTCGACGGCGAGGGCGCGGTGCACTGGCCGCCGCCCACGACCCAGGAGGACAAGAAGGACGCCGAGTACGCCAGGAGCTGGAAGGCCAAGGCCGAGACCGCCGCCAAGGCCATCGGCGACGCCATAGACCGCGCCACCGAAGCCGACCAGGACGCCTCCCGGGCCCTGGGCGACGACACCGGCAGCGACGGCACCGCGTTCAACGCCAACCCCGTCGGCGGCATCCCGGAGGAGGAGGCCAAGGCGGCCACCTACATCCTCGGCCTCGGCGACCAGGCCAGCGACGCCCAACTCAAGCACCTCCAGGACATCCTGGACCACCACAAGAGCGACCCGCGGTTCGCCACGTCCTTCTACGGCAACCAGGACCCGGCGACCTTCATGGCCAAGTACGGCGCCATGGCGCAGAGCGGGGACTACGCCAACAGCACGGCCCGCAGCGCGGCGATCAAGGGCATCCAGCAGGACCTCGGCCTCACCCTGGCCACCGCGACCGACACCAAGCAGCCGCTGCACGTCTCGGACGAGTGGGAGAAGCGGTTCCGCGCGGCCGGCGCCACGCAGATCCCCGTCCCCGCCGGCGCAAACCCGGCGCACAGCCCGTACGGCTACCAGATCATGGCCAACCTGCTGCGGAACGGGAAGTACGACGACCACTTCCTCGTCCCGGTCGCCCAGCACATCACCCAGCTCACCCAGGAGAACCCGATGCGCTGGGACGCGGCCACCAAGGCCACGTACCCGTACACCGAGCTCAAGTTCATCGGCGTGCCCGACAAGGACGGCAACATCAGGGGCATCAACCCGATGTCCGCGATCCTGGACGGACTCGGCCACAGCCCCGAGGCCGCCACCAAGTTCTTCCACGACGCACCGACCACGTTCAACCCGGACGGCACGGTCAAGAGCACCGGCGGCGAGAACACCTACCTCAAGATGCTCACCGACACCGGTCCCCGGTCGATCCTGATCGACCAGCAGTACCCGCCCCGTCCCAACCCGGGCACCGCCGACCCGTTCGACGTCACCGCGCTCGGCCACGCCCTGGAGGCGGCCACGACGGGCAAGGCGTACGACGACGCCGACGGCAGGTTCCCCCCGCACACCGCCGCGATGAACGACATCATGAATGACGTGGTGAAGACGTTCGGCACCAAGGACGGCCCGGACCTACTCAAGGGCGGCCTGTTCGCGAACCTCAACAGCAGCCTCGGGAACATGACCGCCAACTACATCGGCGACGTCCAGAACGCGCTGGAGGGAGCGGGCGCCGACTCGAACCTCCTCGGCCAGCCCGAGGTCGCGCGCCTGCTCGGCGCGCTCGGCCAGGATCCGGACGCCTACGCGTCGATCGCGGCCGCGCAGCAGGCGTACACCACAGCCCAGCTCCAGGACGTCCTGGCCCACCCCGAGTTGCACAAGGATCTCGGCATGGCGGTCGAGAACGTCGCCAACCCGGCCGGGAAGGTCAATGGTCTGATCACCAGCGCCATGATCGACGCCATCTATGAGAAGCACACCGCCAGCGACGCCGAGTTCAACGCCGCCATCGACACCAAGCGGGAGATCGCCGGTCAGGTCTGGTCGTTCGCCGGCGACGCGATCAAGGGACGAGCGCCCCTGATCGGCGAGGGCATCGACACCGCGGTCAACCAGATCATGGACAACGTCGCCAACGGCTACAAGGTGGACACCCACAACGACGCCAGCGACGAGGCCGCTACCGCGAGGGCGGCAGCCGAGCGCAAGTCGCATCAGGCGATCATCAACGCCATCCACGATGCCGGCCGCAACGCGGGCGCCGACCCGAACTACATCAACGACGTGGCCCGCCGGGCCGCCCAGGAGGAGGACACCGGCTACACCAGCGGCCGGGGCTTGTACCACGATGCCACCCACAAGGGCTGACCCCGCGTCCCACCACCTGCCACGACCGAGAGCGCTGAGAAATGGTTGACGTCGCCCACATCATCCCGCCGTCCCCGGAAGACCCGTCCCCGCGCCGATCACGGGTCCGTCCCTGGCACGCCGTCGTCGCCCTCGCGGTGGCCGCCGCCGTGGGGGGCGGGCTGTGGGCCTGGCAGCCGTGGCAGTCGGTGGAGCTGCCACAGAGCGCGTGCTGGGGGGTACTGGATGCGAACGACCTCAAGCCGCTGACGGGCCCGGACGGGAAGGCCACCGAGCCCCGGCCGTCCCGCGAGATCGCAACCCCGGCGAAGCCCGCCTCGGGGAGCCGTGACTCCCGTTGCCGCGTCATGTGGCCGGACGCGACCATCCTGCTCGACGCGGAGGTGCGACCGGCACGCGACCGGATCGACGCCGACCGGAAGAACGACGCGGGCGGCGGGTCGGTCACCCCGCTCGACTTCGGCCCCGGCACGACCGGGTGGGTCACGGCCAGCAGCATCGTCCCCGGGAACGCGTCGGTCCGGCTCTACGTGCCGTGCGACTTCGACGCCCCGAGGGACGACAGCGACCAGCCCCCGCCGAAGTACTTCGGCGTGCTGGTCTCCGGGGACATCGTCCACGGCGCCTCCCTCGGCAAGGCCCATCAGGCGTATGCGGACATCGCCCTCAAGATCGGCAGAGCCGCCGCGACCGCGTACGAGTGCCGGAACACCATGACGCTGACCGCTACCGCCCCCCGCGTCGCTTCCTAGCGCCCGGACAACAGGAGCTGCCTGAACCGTGGTCGACGTCGCACACATCATCCCGCGCTCGCCCGACGACCCGCCGCCGCCACCGCCGTGGTGGCGGCGGCCCCGGGTGCTGCCGTGGCTGGCCGGGGGCCTCGCGGTGGCCGCCGCCGTGGGGGGCGGGCTGTGGGCCTGGCAGCCGTGGCGGTCGTTGGAGATCGCGCAGAGCGCCTGCTGGTCGGCGCTGTCACGCGATGACCTGAAGCCGCTGGCCGGGCGGTTCGGGAAGGTGTACGAGGCCGTGCCGCGGGCCCGGCTCCAGACGCCGGCCGTGCCGGACGAGCCCCGGGTCCGCAGTACCGACTGCCGGGTCGTCTGGAACGGGGACGACGGTTCCGGCGGCTTCCTCCTCGACGTCCGGGTCTACCCCGCCTGGGACGGGGTGGACGCCGACCGCGCCCGGGACACCGGGGAGCACCACGCCGTCGCCGACCTGGACTTCGGCCCCGGCGCGGTGGGGCTGGCCAGCGACGATTCGGATCACTTCGTCCGGCTCTACGTGCGCTGCGACTTCCAGGTGCCGCCCGGGGACCGCCCCGACCTGAAGGCCCCGCCGTACGTCCGCGTGGAGGCCGGGGGCGACCCGGTGGACGGCGCCTCGCCGGCCGGGGCCCGCCAGGCGTACGCCGATGCCGCGCTGAAGGTCGCCCGGGTCGCCGCCGCCGAGTACCGGTGCACCAACCAGGTGCAGCTGCCCGCCGCCGCCCCCGCCGTGCCGGAGCTGTCGAAGGGGAAGGCCGGTGGCTGAGCGCCCGCGCCGGCGTCGTGTCCTGCCGATCGCGCTCGGCGCTGCGGTGCTCGTGGCCGGGGTCGGCGGCGGGCTCTGGTACGTCAAGCCCTGGCAGGGGGTGGACGTGCCGCAGAGCGCCTGCTGGAACGCGTTCACCCATGACGACCTGGCCGCCCTGGTGGGCAAGGGACACAAGGCCGTCGCATGGCAGGACCGGAAGGCGCTCACGGACCGGGAGTACTCCCACGACGCCGCCTGCGACGTCACGTGGGAGGACGACAATCCGCTGAACCACGCGGTCGCGAAGATCTCCACCGAGAATCGTGACGAGAAGTTCCGGCAGGCCAAGACCAAGGCCGAGTCGACCGGCTGGGAGCCGATCCGCCCCGCGCCGCTGGACTTCGGCCCGGGAGCCCAGGGCTGGTTGTTCCACGAGGGCACGGTGCAGTTGCTGGTCCGCTGCGACTACCTGGACACGGACGGGCAGCCCTCCGGCCGGCCGTACCGCCTGGTCACGATCACCGGCGACCGCTGGTCCTCGGACACCCCCGTCACCGAGGTCCACCGGATCCGTATCGCCGCCGCCCTGCGCACAGCGAGGGAGCTGGTCCGCGCCCAGGGCTGCACGAACGACCCGCAGCTGGCCGCGCGGGCGCCCGCCGCGCCGTTCTGACGGCCTCCCGACCGGCCCGTCGCGGCCCCGGGCTTTGCCGGGGGTGGCGGCGAGCAGGCAAGATAGCCGGGTGACCCTCCTTGATCTGATGCCGAAGCCCGCCACCCCCGACGCGCTGTACGAGACGTTCGCAGCCTGGGCGGAGGATCGGGGGATCACCCTGTACCCGGCGCAGGAGGAGGCGTTGATCGAGCTGGTGTCGGGGAACAACGTGATCCTGGCGACGCCGACCGGGTCGGGCAAGAGCCTGGTGGCGGCGGGGGCGCACTTCGCGGCGCTGGCGGACGGGCAGCGGACGTTCTACACCGCCCCGATCAAGGCGCTGGTGTCGGAGAAGTTCTTCGACCTGGTGAAGATGTTCGGCACCGAGCAGGTCGGCATGATGACCGGCGACGCGAGCGTGAACCCGACCGCGCCGATCATCTGCTGCACCGCCGAGGTGCTGGCCCAGATCGCGCTGCGCGACGGCAGCCGGGCGGACATCGGCCAGGTGGTCATGGACGAGTTCCATTTCTACGCCGAGCCGGACCGCGGCTGGGCGTGGCAGATCCCGCTGCTGGAGCTGCCGCAGGCGCAGTTCCTGCTGATGTCCGCGACGCTCGGCGACGTCCGCCGCTTCGAGGAGGACCTGACCCGCCGCACGGGCCGTCCGACCACGGTGGTGCGCAACGCGACCCGCCCGGTGCCGCTGTTCTACGAGTACCGCCGCACCTCGATGCACGACACCCTGGAGGAGCTGCTGCAGACCGGCCAGGCGCCGGTCTACGTCGTGCACTTCACCCAGAAGGAGGCGGTGGAGCGGGCCCAGTCGCTGATGAGCATCAACATGTGCTCGAAGGCGGAGAAGGAGGCCATCGCCGATCTGATCGGCGGCTTCCGTTTCACCACCAAGTTCGGCCGCAACCTGTCCCGTTTCGTGCGTCACGGCATCGGCGTGCACCACGCGGGCATGCTGCCGAAGTACCGTCGGCTGGTCGAACGCCTCGCCCAGGCGGGCCTGTTGAAGGTCATCTGCGGCACCGACACGCTCGGCGTCGGCGTCAATGTGCCGATCCGCACGGTGCTGTTCACCGCCCTGTCCAAGTACGACGGGCAGCGCGTGCGCATCCTGCGCGCCCGCGAGTTCCACCAGATCGCCGGCCGGGCCGGCCGGGCCGGCTTCGACACCGTCGGCCAGGTGGTGGCGCAGGCGCCGGAGCACGTGATCGAGAACGACAAGGCGATCGCCAAGGCCGGGGACGACCCGAAGAAGAAGCGCAAGGTGGTCCGCAAGAAGGCGCCGGAGGGCTTCGTCGGCTGGACCGAGGAGACCTTCGAGAGGCTGATCGGCGCCGACCCGGAGCCGCTGGTCTCCCGGTTCAAGGTGAGCCACGCGATGCTGCTGTCGGTGATCGGCCGCCCGGGCAACGCCTTCGAGGCGATGCGCAAGCTGCTGACCGACAACCACGAGGACCGGGCCGCGCAGCGCCGGCACATCCGCACCACGATCGCCATCTACCGTTCGCTGCTGGAGGGCGGCGTGGTGGAGCGGCTGCCGGAGCCCGACTCCGAGGGCCGGATCGTCCGCCTCACCCTGGACCTCCAGGAGAACTTCGCGCTCAACCAGCCGCTGTCCACCTTCGCGCTGGCCGCCTTCGAGCTGCTCGACCCGACCTCGCCCTCGTACGCGATGGACGTGATCTCGGTCGTCGAGGCGACCCTCGACGACCCGCGCCAGATCCTCGCCGCCCAGCAGAACAAGGCGCGCGGCGAGGCCGTCGGCGAGATGAAGCGGGACGGCATCGAGTACGAGGAGCGGATGGAGCGGCTCCAGGAGATCACGTACCCGAAGCCGCTGGAGGAGCTGCTCACCCACGCCTACGAGGTGTACCGCCGGGCGCACCCGTGGATCGGCGACCACCAGTTGCAGCCGAAGTCGGTGGTCCGCGACCTGTACGAGCGGGCGATGACCTTCTCGGACTACGTCGGCTTCTACGAGCTGGCCCGGACCGAGGGCATCGTGCTGCGCTACCTGGCCGGCGCGTTCAAGGCGCTGGAGCAGACCGTCCCCGAGGACGTGAAGACCGACGACCTCAAGGACGTCATCGCCTGGCTCGGCGAGCTGGTCCGCCAGGTCGACTCCAGCCTGCTGGACGAGTGGGAGCAGCTGGCCAACCCGACCGAGGCGGCCACCGCCGAGGTGCGGCTGGACGACAAGCCGGCGCCGGTCACCGCCAACGCCCGCGCCTTCCGCGTCCTGGTGCGCAACGAGATGTTCCGCCGGGTCGAGCTGTGCGCGCTGGAGCACTACGAGGAGCTCGCCGAGCTGGACGGCGAGTACGGCTGGGACGCGGACCGCTGGGCGGACGCCATGGACGGGTACTGGGAGGAGTACGACGACCTCGGCACCGGCCCGGACGCGCGCGGCCCCAAGATGCTGATCATCGAGGAGGAGGACTCCTCCTGGCGGGTCCGGCAGATCTTCGACGACCCGGAGGGCGACCACGACTGGGGCATCAGCGCCGAGGTCGACCTGTACGGCTCGGACGAGGAGGGCCGGGCGGTGCTGCGGGTGACCGCGGTGGACCGGCTCGGCGGCTGAGCCGGATCCCGGTCCGGTCACGGGTCCGGTCACGGGTCCGGTCACGGGCCCGGCCACGGGTCCGGTCACGGGCCCGGTCCTGACGATGACGAATCCCCCCGGAGGCCGCGGCTTCCGGGGGGATTCGTCATCGGGCCGCTGTCAGGCCGCCGTCATCGGGCCGCCGTCGGACCGTCACGGGCCGCCGTCAGGCCGCCGCCGTCACATCCAGGCGAACGGCGAGCCCGCCGCGTAGGAGAGCGCGCGGGTGGCCTCGTCCAGGGTCTGTTCGCTGCTGGGCGCCGTGCCGGTGGCCCCCGGGAGCGGCGTGGCCGGCGCCCCGGTGCCGCCGGGGGTGGTGGCCGCCGGCCGGCCGTCGCCCGAGCGCGAGCTGGTGACGGTCACGTAGTGCCCGACCGCCTCGATCCGCGGCTCGCCGCCGGTCCGGGCGCCGCCGGGCGGCTGGGCGGGGGCGGTGGTGGTGTCGGCGAGGATGAAGGCGACCGCGCCGGGCTTGGCCCGCAGGGCGTCGGCGGCCCTGGCGGCGGAGGGCTGGTCGGGGAAGCGCAGCAGGGTGACGCTGCTGAGCACCGGGCGGTCCTGGCCGCTGAAGCTGACGGTCAGGTAGCTCTGGCAGCCGGTGTCCTTGAGCGGGTCCTGGGCGCGGTCCTGGAGCACTTCGGCGCAGTTCTCGCCCTGCCGGACGCCATTGCGCCGCGCCTTGAAGGCACCGACCTCGACGGGCCGCTGGGCGGGGAAGAGGTTGTCGACGTTGAGGGCCTCGGGGTCGGTGCGCGGCGGCGGGGCGCCGACCACCTTCGGCGTCGCGGTCGCGTCCTTGCTGGACGGGCCGAGCCCGGGTATGTAGTCGCCGGGCATCGGGCGGGTGATGATCCATCCCCCGGCCGCGACCACCCCGACGACGACGATCCACCCGGCCGTTCGACGGACCGTCAGCCGACGGCCCCGCCTGCGGTCCGTCCCCCCATCGGTGTCGGCGTCGCCGCCGATCCGCTGCTCTGCCCGGCCTTCCCGGCCTTCTCCCGGAGTCGGGGTGCGCTCCCCCTGCGTGGTCATGGCGCAGATTCTAAGCACCCCGGGGGTGGCGTGGATCACGGGGTCGGGGGTTGTGGATCATCGTCCGCCGCAGGCCTCGGCCACCGGCCCGGCGCCACCCTCGCCGCCCGTTCACCACTCGCTCCCTACCCACCGGTAACCTCTGGCCCGACCTCGCGTCAAGCGCGTGACCAGCGGCGGAGCCGTGACCTTCGACACTGTGGCAATCGGCACATCCTCACACCGATCTTCTGGCGGGTTTGCTCTGGCGCCGCTCGATCACCACCAGGCAGGATCGGCCCCATGGATCTGCTCGATACCCTCACCGCCAAGGGCCTGCGCGGCGAAGTCCCGACCCGCGAGGAGGCCCTGGCCGTCCTCGCCACCACCGACGACGAGCTGCTCGACGTGGTCGCCGCGGCCGGCAAGGTGCGCCGCCGCTGGTTCGGCCGCCGGGTCAAGCTCAACTACCTGGTGAACCTGAAGAGCGGGCTCTGCCCGGAGGACTGCTCGTACTGTTCGCAGCGGCTCGGGTCCAAGGCCGAGATCCTCAAGTACACCTGGCTCAAGCCCGACCAGGCCGCCGACGCGGCCCGCGCCGGGGTGGCCGGCGGCGCCAAGCGGGTCTGTCTGGTCGCCAGCGGCCGCGGTCCGACGGACCGCGACATCGACCGGGTCACCGACACCATGGCCGCCATCAAGGACGCCGACCCGGAGGTCGAGATCTGCGTCTGCCTCGGCCTGCTCTCCGACAACCAGGCGGAGCGGCTCAAGGCGGCGGGCGCCGACGCCTACAACCACAACCTCAACACCTCCGAGGGCACCTACGGGACCATCACCAAGACCCACACCTACGCGGACCGGGTGGACACCGTGCAGAAGGCCCACGGCGCGGGCCTGTCCGCCTGCTCCGGCCTGATCGCCGGCATGGGCGAGAGCGACGAGGACCTGGTCGACGTCGTCTTCGCCCTGCGCGACCTGGGCTCGGACTCCGTCCCGGTCAACTTCCTCATCCCGTTCGAGGGCACCCCGCTCGCCAAGGAGTGGAACCTCACCCCGCAGCGCTGCCTGCGCATCCTGGCGATGGTCCGCTTCGTCAACCCGGACACCGAGGTGCGGATCGCCGGCGGGCGCGAGGTGCACCTGCGCTCGATGCAGCCGCTCGGCCTGCACATCGCCAACTCCATCTTCCTCGGCGACTACCTGACCAGCGAGGGCCAGGCCGGGCAGACCGACCTCGACATGATCAAGGACGCCGGCTTCGAGGTCGAGGGCGCCGGCGAGGCCACCCTGCCGCGCCACCGCGCGGACGTCGCCGAGGCAGACCGGGCGGGCGGCGGCTGCGGCACCGCGGCCTCGGCCTGCGGCAGCGGCGGCGGCTGCGGGCCCTGCGGCGGGCACGCCCACACCTCGGACGCCTCCGCCCCGGAGACCGTCCCCTCGGAGACCGTCTCCCCGGCGGCCGTCGCCGGATCCGGCGCCGAGGACGAGCTCCGCAGCGACCTCGTCAAGGTCCGCCGCCGCGGCGCCGGCACCGAACTCGCGCCCAACGCCTGACAGTTCCGACCCTCCGGAGAACGCACCATGCTCCAGCCGTCCGCGGCCGACCTGCTCGCCCTCGACCGCGCCCATGTGTGGCACCCGTACGGGCCGATGCCCGGGACCGTCACCCCGTACGTGGTCGAGTCCGCCTCCGGGGTGCGGCTGCGCCTGGCCGAGCCGGTCGCGGGCGGGCGGCGCGAGCTGGTCGACGGGATGTCGTCCTGGTGGGCGGCGATCCACGGCTACCGGCACCCGGTGCTGGACGAGGCGGTGCGCGAGCAGCTGGGGCGGATGAGCCATGTGATGTTCGGCGGGCTCACCCACGAGCCCGCCGTCCGGCTGGCCGCCAGGCTGGTGGAGATCACTCCGGAGCCGCTGCGGCACGTCTTCCTCGCCGACTCGGGCTCGGTGGCCGTCGAGGTCGCGATGAAGATGTGCCTCCAGTACTGGCAGTCCATCGGGCGGCCGGCCAAGCGCCGGCTGCTCACCTGGCGCGGCGGCTACCACGGGGACACCTTCCACCCGATGTCGGTGTGCGACCCGGACGGCGGGATGCACCACCTGTGGGGCGGGGTGCTGCCCGGCCAGCTGTTCGCCCCGGAGCCGCCGGCCGGGTTCGACGCTCCGCTCGACCCCGAATACGCCGCTCGGTTCGAGGAGTTGATGGCGCGTCACGCCGACGAGCTGGCCGCCGTCATCGTCGAACCGGTGGTCCAGGGCGCGGGCGGGATGCGCTTCCACTCCCCCGCCTACCTGCGGATGCTGCGCGAACTGTGCGACCGCTACGGGGTGCTGCTGGTCTTCGACGAGATCGCCACCGGCTTCGGGCGCAGCGGCGCCCTGTTCGCCGCCGACCACGCGGGCGTCTCGCCGGACGTGATGTGCCTGGGCAAGGCGCTGACCGGCGGCTACCTGACGCTGGCCGCCGCCCTGTGCACCGGCGAGGTCGCGGACGGGATCAGCCGCGGCGAGGTGCCGGTGCTCGCGCACGGGCCCACGTTCATGGGCAACCCGCTGGCCTGCGCGGTCGCCAACGCCTCGCTGGAGCTGCTGCTCGGGCAGGACTGGTCGACGGAGGTCAAGCGGATCGGGACCGGGCTGACCGAGGGTCTCGCGGCGGCCGCGGACGTCCCCGGCGTACTCGACGTACGGGTCCAAGGGGCCATCGGCGTCGTGCAGTTGGACCACCCGGTGGACGTCCCGGCGGCCACCGAGGCGGCGGCGCGCGAAGGCGTGTGGCTGCGGCCCTTCCGGGACCTGATCTACACGATGCCCCCCTATGTGACGGAGGACGAGGACGTGGCACGGATCGCTGCCGCCGTGACCGCCGCGGCGGTGAAGGGATGAGCGCGCGCATCCTCTTCGTGACGGGGACCAACACGGACGTCGGCAAGACCGTTGCCACGGCCGCCGTCGCCTCGGCGGCGCTGCGGGCCGGGCTGAAGGTAGCCGTGCTCAAGCCCGGGCAGACCGGCGTGACGGCCGACGAGCCCGGCGACGCAGCCGAAGTCCGGTGCCTGGCGGGCGAGCTGACGATCCGTGAGCTGGTGCGCTACCCCGAGCCGCTGGCGCCCGACACCGCCGCCCGACGGGCCGGGATGCCGTACCTCTCCCCCGCCGAGGTGGTGTCCGAGGTCGCCGAGCTGGCTTCCACACACGACCTGGTCCTGGTGGAAGGCGCGGGCGGGCTGCTGGTCCGCTACGACGACGAGGGCCGCACGCTCGCCGACCAGGCCCGGGCGGTGCTCGACGCCGGGCTTCCGGCCGAGGTGCTGCTGATCGCCTCGGCCGGGCTCGGGACGCTCAACATCGTCTCCCTCACCGCGGAGGCCCTGGCGGCCCGGGGCCTGCCGCTCGCGGGTGTGCTCGTCGGCTCCTGGCCCGCCGAGCCCGGCCTCGCCGAGCGCTGCAACCTGGCCGACCTGCCCCGCTCCGCCGGCGCCCCACTGCTCGGCGCCCTGCCGGAACGAGCGGGCGGCGCCGAGGACTTCGCCGCCCTCGCGTACGCCTCGCTGGCCCCTGAGCTGGGCGGCAGCTGGGACGCCGAGCACTTCGCGCACGCCCACCGGCCCGATTCGACCCCGCTTCGCTCGAAGGGGTGATCCCGGCTTCCGCCCCTGTCGGAAGCCGGGACGGCTCAATACCGTTCTTTCCATGACAGACGGGCTCACCGCAGACGAGGCCCTGCGGGCCTTGGCCGCCCTGGAGGCGGCGTGGAAGGACGACGACGAGGCGCTGTTCGCCCTGGCGGCGGGCGGCACCGGTGAACGGCCGCTGCCGGCACTGGTCGCCGCGTACGGCGAGCACGCCATGGACACCCTGATGGCGCTCGCCTTCGGGCTGCGCGCCACCATGAGCGACGAGGAGATCGCCGAGATCTCCGACGCCGTCAGCTCCAACATCGGCGCCCGAATGAGCGCCCTGCTGACCCAGACCCTGAAGGCCTGGGGCACCCTCGCTCCGGCGGAGGACCTCTCGGTGACGAAGATCATCGCCCACACCGTGATCGACGCGATGCGGGCCGTCACCGAGGACCCCAGCAAGACCGAGGTGCTGCCGCTGCTGGCCACCTTCCGCAGCTACGCCCTCAACGGCACCTGAGAGGACGGGAATTCGCGAGTCGGCGCGGGCTTCGAGAGTGCTCGAAGCCCGCGCTGCTACGTGTGCGCCCTCATCCACCCTGCGGCGAAGGCGAATCCGCCCGTAGAGGATGCGAGGAAGACGAGGACGAACGCCATGGCACTCGCCGGGGTCGATACGCCCTCGGGAATCATGAGGGCGGCGACGGCGGCGACCGCGAGACTCCCGACGACGATCACGCCGGCGGCGGCGACGGCCGCATACCTCTGCGGAGGACGACGACCAGCCGCTCGATGACGTCCGGCCGGGCGGCCCCGAGGTCGATCAGGACGACGCCGGTGGCCTTGGCCGAGCGCCAGTCGATCCCGAGGGACGGGAGTTTCACGTCGGCGGCGTTCAGGACGGCCTGGAGGTCGTCGAGGACGTCGGCCGCGGTGCGACGGTCCTCGGCCGTGGTCTTGTCGATCATGCTGCTCATCGGGCATCTCACTGTTCGGTGTTCGTGATCCAACGCGCTTCGGCGTCCCACTCGATGCCGCCGCCGGGGGGCCGGAGGTAGGCGCGGCCGTGCTGCCACCCCATGAAGGCGGCCCAGCGTCCCGAGCGGACGTCGAAGACCCGCTCGCCGACGATGGAGGGGCGGTAGGGGTTGGAGGGCGGCGCCACCCGCCGCGCGGCCGGCGCCGCGGGGGTCAGGGAGGAGGCGTTCACCCGCGCCTCGGGGACGGAGTCGCCGCACTGCGCGCAGCGGCAGGGCGGAAAGTTCCGCCGCAGGATGAGGCTTTCAGCAGATTGATTGTTGGTCATATTTGCCACTCCACTGAGGTGTTCGCCGGATTCGGCCGTCACCGTTCGTGATTCAAGCGTCACGCCTCGGGCTACGCTTGTGAAGAAGCGGCATGTCCCCACCCCTTTTGAAGACATCCGGAGGCCTCAGATGTCTGCCCAGCCTCGCGACCTCACCCCCGGCCGCTCCGCCCGACACTTCTTCGGGTCAGAGATCCGGCACCACCGAACCTGCGCCGGATTGTCCATTGCCGATCTGGCCGAGCAGGTTCGCTACAGCAAGTCCCACATGGCCAACATCGAGGCTGCACACCGGACTCCACCGCCGGATCTCCCCCCACTGCTCGACACTGCGCTTCCCTCTTCCGAGGGCTTCTTCACCCGGTTCTTCCCCCTCGTGAGCAGCGAGGCCTTTCCGGACTGGTCGCGGCGCTATATGGCACTCGAACCGGCAGCGAACACCCATCTGAAGTTCGCGCTGTCGATTCCGGGCCTGTGGCAGACCGAGAACTACGGCCTGGCTCTCCTACGACTGGGCCGACCTCGGGCATCCGAACAGGAAGTCCGGGAACGCTGGAACCGTCGTAAGGCTCGACAGCGAATCCTCCATGGCCCCACACCTCCATTCATTTGGGTCGTTCTGGACGAAGCAGCTGCCCGCCGGGTCGTCGGCAGCCCTGAGATCACCCGCGAACAGATCAGGCACGTGATCGCCATCGCACAGGGCAGGAACGCTGCCGTACAGATTCTGCCCATCGATCGAGGTCACGGCGCCATCGGCGGTTCGCTGACCCTTCTCCACTTCGACGACGCCCCTCGGGTCGCCTACTTGGAGGGACTGCAGTCGGGCCAACTCGTCGAGACCCCAGACCAGGTGACCGATTTGGCACTGATCTACGATACGCTCCGAACAGTCGCCCTTACGCCTGATGAGTCGTTGGCGTGGCTGCAGAGAGCATCGGAGGATCCCCGGAATGACCCCACATGATTCGGCCCTGGACCCCTCCACTGCCCACTGGGTCAAGTCGACCTACAGCGATCCCCAGGGCGACGGCGACTGCGTACAGGTAGCCACCAGCTTCCTCGCCACCCACGACCTGATCCTCATCGGCGACACCAAAACCCCGGGCGCCCATCTCGCCGTCTCTCCCGAGGCCTTCGCCGCCTTCATCTCCGCCACCTCCGCCGGCGAGTTCGGCAGCATCTGAGAAGTGGTGGCGGAGTGGGCCTCGCCCGCTCCGGG
>NZ_JBHVJT010000012.1:88304-121204 GCF_042798815.1 Kitasatospora sp. NPDC057738
GGGTTTTTCATCTCCCCCCCCCCCCCCCACTTCGGGGGGGGGGGTGGACAGGGGTGGGGGGGGGGGGGGGGGTTTTCCCCCCCCCCCCGGGGCCACCCCCCACTCCGCCCGCTCACCCCGCCGCAGGCCTCGTCAGGCGGCGCACCAGGGTGACCAGTGCCTCCCGGTCCGCCGCCGGGTCGGTCGCGCCGGAGAGGAGCAGCCGCACCATCTGCGGGAGCGTGAACCACGCGTTCACCAGGCCGATCACCGCGAACATCAGCCGTCCCGGATCCACGTCGTCGGCCAGCTCGCCCGCCCGCTGCGCGGCCGCGAGGACGGCGACCTTCTCCCCGTAGTGCGCGGTGCGTTCGGGCTCCGCCGCCAGCGCCTCGGACTCCGTGCCGCGCTGCAGCCCTTCCCAGGCCAGCAGGCGGGAGAAGTGCGGGTTGGCCGAGTGGTAGTCGAAGACGCGTCCGGCGTAGTCGCCGAGCTCCAGCCCCGGCGCCGGGGTGAGCGGCACCGCTTCGGCCAGCTTGCCGAGTTCGGACGCCAGTACCGCGGCGAAGAGCTGGTCCTTGTTGCCGAAGTACTGGTAGATCCGCTCCTTGTTCACTCCTGCCCGGGTGGCGACGCGGGCGATCCGGGCACCGTCCGGGCCGGATTCGGCGAACTCCTCGACGGCGGCGTCGAGGAGGAGTTGCTGCGTGCGTGCGGTGTCCCAGGCCATGGCATCACCTTAGCGCGAATCTCCAACCAAAGGGTTGGACATCCGCGTGCGCGCCTGCCAAACTCCAACCGACGGGTTGGAGTTTTGGGCATCCAAAGCCTCCAGCCGCTCACTCACGGGAGGAAACCGCCTTGAACACCGACAGCATCACCGCACCGGCCCCCGCCGCACCGTCCGTGCACCGCCGGGCCCTGCTCACCTGGCTCGCCGTCTACCCGACCATCACCGCCGCCTTCGCCCTGCTCGGCCCCCACCTCGGGCGCCTGCCGCTGGTGCTGCGGACCCTGGTCATGACCGGTCTCGTCGTCCCGGTCGTCGTCTACGCGGTGCTCCCGCTGCTGCTCAAGGCGGAGAGGAAGCTCACCCACCGCCCCGGTCGACGGAAGTAGCGAGCACCCGGATCGGCGACAGCCGCCGCACCGCTCCGGGCGCCGGACGGAGGACCTACCGCCCCTCGGCGACCAGGAAGCGGCCGGAGCGCCACTGCAGCCGCGCCGGGCCGCCGGTGGGCCAGTCGTGGTTCAGGTGGCGGCGGCCGCGGCCGAGGGCGCCGAGGTCCTGGGGCCGCAGCGTTCCACTCCTCAGGCCGCTCGCCTCGACGGCCGTCACCGGCATGATCGTCACGTACTGGGCGTCGTCCCCGCCCATCCAGTCGACGACCTCGGTGAAGATCCACACGAACTGCTGCGAACACCCCAGGCAGCGTCGCAGGTTGACCGCGAAGCGCGAGCCGCCCACCACCTCCGCCTCGTGTTCGAAGCCCTCCCGCTGCCGGCCCCACACGGCCCGCTCGTCCTCGCCGTAGCACTTCGCGCAGCCGAACTCCGCCATCGGCCTTCCCATCGGTCGACTCCCTGTTCCGCGAGGTCCCGTGTCGCGGCCCATGATGCCCTCAGGGCCCCGGGGGTCGGCCGGGCAGTTCACCCGACCGGGGAACAATTCACGGACCGTTCCCGCACCGTTCGCACCTCAGGGCGGATACCCGAACGGCCGGTTGACGCCCCGGGGCCCGGCACGGGCTTCGGACCGCACACCTCGAAGTCCGCGCCGACGGCTCCCGCGCCCGAACGGGCCGTCGCACCGAAAGGTGACGCGTACATGTCCCAGATTTCTGGGATTCTCCTCGCCCACCCAGCTGGCACAGAATCGTCGCCAGGCCCTCCGGTGAGAGTGGAGGTCGGTCAAGTCACCTATCTGAAACAGGAGTTGATCAACGATGACCCGCTCCTTCAAGCACGCCGGTGCCGTCCTCGCGGCGGCGGCGCCTCGCTGTCCCTGTCCGGCGCGGACACGGCCGTCGCCCGGCCCGCAGCGGCCGGCGGCTCGGCCCGGAACTGCGTGGTGAGCGCGGAGGGCGGGCAGTAGAAGTGCTTCGGCGGCTTGCGGGAGGCCAGCAAGTCCGCCACCGGCGGGCGGGTCGTCGACGCTTCGTTGACCGCCGCCGCGCCCGCCCGGGACACCGGGGTCACCGAAGAGCTGAACTGTTCCAGCAACTCCTCCAACCTGATCGTCCTGGGGACGATCCACCAGGGCTTCTTCTTCGAGGGCGAGTCCGTGACCTTCACCGGCCCGCACGACTGCATACAACGGCAACAACGCCGACCACTCCTTCGGCATCCCCGCCCCGCCCGGCGCGCCCCCTCCTCGGTGGCCGCCGGGGGGAGCAGGGTCGGGGCAGGGGGCGGCCGACCGGTAGCCCCGGCCGGCCGCCCCCGCCGTCGTTCTCCGGCAAACCGTTGGCGCGGGGCGGCCGGCGTGTCGACAATCACCGCATGGAGGAAGTGAAGCCGTCCGACGGCGTCGTCACCCTGTCCCCACTGTCCCCGGACGATGCCGAGGCCCATCTCCTGGGCGAGGACGAGGCGCTCGTCCGCTGGCTCAACGGCGGCCCCGGCACACGGGATGACGTCGAGACGTACCTCCGCCACTGCCGGGAACAGTGGGAGGCCTCCGGGCCGCTCCGCGCGTTCGGCATCCGCGTGGAGCCAGGCGGGGTGCTCGCGGGGACGGTCGACCTGCGGTTCGCGGGGGAAGGCCTGGCTCCCGGCCAGGTGAACATCGCGTACGGCCTCTACCCTTCCTGGAGGGGGCGGGGCCTGGCGACCCGGGCGGTCCTCCTGGCCTCCCGGTACGCGGCCGCCGAGGGCGGCGTGGAGGCGGTGATCCAGGTGGAGCCGGAGAACACCGCCTCCACCGCGGTGGCGCACCGGGCGGGGTTCCTCCTCGACCGGCGGACGCACCGCGGGGACGGCACCCGGTCGGACCGGTACCACCTGGACCTGCGCACCACCGACCGCTGACGGGACGGCCACGGGACGCGGGGCGCAGGGCGCCGGCCGCGGGGCGCAGCGCACGGGGCGTCCCTCAAGGTCTCCCGCCGGCGGCGCCTCGCGGCGGAACGCGGCGCCTCGCAGCGGAACGGCGCCGACCGGTCGCCCGACCGCCCCGTCAGTCGGTCGCCAGCAGGACCGCCGGGAGCGCGCCGTCCAGCACCAGGGCCCGCGGCAGGGTGAGGCCGAAGTGGCGGCCGAGCACCTCCAGGCAGGTGCGGTGGAGGTCGTCGCTCTCCCGGTCGTGGTCGGGCAGCCCGGCGGCGGCCAGTTCGGCCGTCAGGGCGGCGACGGTGGCGGGCTCGCCCCGGACACCGTCGGGGCCCCAGCTGGCGTCCAGGTGGAGGTTGAGGAAGCAGGTCTCCCGGCCGTCCCGGTAGCCGCGGAAGAACGGCGGCACCGGCTTGCCGTTCTCCTCCTCGAACTCCAGGTGGTAGACCTCGGCGCCGCCGCGCGAGGCGGACGGCGACACACTCAGCTCGCCCTGCCAGTAGCCGTACACCACCGCGAAGGCGAGGTCGCCGCTGCGCCCGTGGTGCAGCCCGATGTCCTCGACGTCGCCGGGGAATTCGAGTTCGTACTCCTCGACCAGGTCGTCCGCCGTGAGTTCGCCGAGCGGGCGCACGGTGCACCCCGGGAGTTCCTCGGCGATCCGGGCCACGAGTTCCTCGGGCTCCAGGCCGCGGGCCAGGACCACGCTGTAGCCGCCGAAGGCGATCGACTGGGGTTCGGCGAGCCAGGTGAGTGCGTCCGTCATGGTGATCATCATGACGCACGGGTCAACCGTTCGGTATTCCGAACGGCCGGGCAGCGCGGCCGAACCCGTTCCGCCCGCTCAGTGCCAGAGCCCCCACGAGGCCGGCCGGACCGGTTCCGCGAGGTGGCCGTGCTGCTCGGCCCGGTACTGCAGCACCAGCACCGAGCGGACCTGTTCGCCGTCCAGCGCGGTGTAGGCGTGCGGCAGCGCCGCGTCGAAGCCGATGTAGTCGCCGGGGCCGAGTTCGATCTCGCGCCCGTCGACCCGCACGCCCAGCCGGCCGGTCTGGACCACGGTGTGCTCGGTGCCGGTGTGCCCCCCGGAGTCCTGGGCGGCTCCGGCGCGCACCACCTGGTCGTACAGCTCGAACACCGCGTCCCCGGACTCGATCCGGCGCAGCGGGCGCAGGTCGACGCCCCGCCCGCTGAGCACCTCGGTCTCGGCCGCGCGCACCACCGTGACCTCGCCGCCCGGCCGGGCCTCGACCAGGTCGGAGATCGGCACGCCGAGCACCCGGGAGAGCCCGAGCACCGTCTCCAGCGTCGGGTTCCCGGCCCCGGACTCCAGCTGGGAGAGCGTCGCCTTCCCGACCCCGGCCTGCCGGGACAGCTCGGACAGCGACAGTCCGCGCTGGGCCCGCACCCGCTTCAGGTTGGCGGCGAGGACGCCCCGGACGGATTCCTCGGCATCGTTCACTCTCGACCTCTTCTCACCCGGCACTGTTCGATATACCGTACGGGACGCACACCGACGGACGGGGAAGCGTAGCGAAGCACCGCGCTTCCCTCACCCTCACCAGGAGACCTCAGTGACCGAGCCCGCCGAGCCCGCCGAGACCACGCAGCCCGCCGAGACCATCAAGTACCGGAAGAACGGCCTGACCCGCGGGGTCACGGACGAGCTCGCGGAGAGCATGACGCAGGGCTGGGCCGACACCGAGCGCACCGCCCTGGAGCCCGTCCCCCAGGCCGCGCACACCGCCCGCCGCCGCGCGGAGCTGTCCGCCGCCTTCCCCGGCGAGCTGCTGGTGGTCCCGTCCGGCAACCCCAAGGTCCGGGCCAACGACACCGACTACCCGTTCCGCCCCTCCTCCGACTACGCCTACCTGACCGGCGACCAGTCCCAGGACGGCGTCCTGGTGCTCACCCCGACCGGCGCCGCCGGCCACGAGGCCGTGCTCTACCTGCGCGACCGCTCCCGCGTCGACAACGGCGAGTTCTGGCTGGACGGCCACGGCGAGCTGTGGGACGGCCGCCGCAACAGCCTGACCGAGAGCGAGCGGCTGTTCGGCCTGCCCTGCCGGGACGTGCGCACCGTCCGCGCGGACCTGCGCGCCGCCACCGGCCCGGCGCGGGTGCTGCGCCGCCACGACGCGGGCGTGGAGGAGGCCCTCGCGGACCGGGCGGTCGCCGAGCGGGACGAGGAGTTCGAGGTCTTCCTGTCCGGGCTGCGCCTGGTCAAGGACGCGTTCGAGATCGAGGAGCTGCGCTTCGCCTGCGCCGCCACCGCCCGCGGCTTCGAGGACGTGGTGCGCGTCCTCGGCACCGACACCGAGACCGCCGAGCGGCTGATCGAGGGCACCTTCTTCGTCCGGGCCCGGGTCGAGGGCAACGACGTGGGCTACAGCACCATCGCCGCGGCCGGCCCGCACGCGACCACCCTGCACTGGGTGCGCAACAGCGGGCACGCCCGGCCCGGCGACCTGCTGCTGCTCGACGCGGGCGTGGAGACCAACCACCTCTACACCGCCGACGTCACCCGCACCCTGCCGGTCAGCGGCCGCTTCACCGAGCTGCAGCGCAAGGTCTACGACGCCGTGTACGCGGCCCAGGAGGCCGGTATCGCGGCCGTGCGCCCGGGCGGGCAGTTCCGCGACTTCCACCACGCCGCCCAGCGCGAGCTCGCCGAACACCTCACTTCCTGGGGCCTGTTCGGCGACCTGAGCGCGGACAAGGTGTACGAGCTGGGCCTGCACCGCCGCTTCACCCTGGCCGGCACCGGGCACATGCTGGGCATCGACGTCCACGACTGCGCCCACTCCCGCACCGAGGAGCACGTCGACGGCCCGCTCGTGGCGGGCATGGTGCTCACCGTCGAGCCGGGCATCTACTTCCAGGAGAACGACCTGACGGTGCCGGAGGAGTACCGGGGCATCGGGGTGCGGATCGAGGACGACATCCTCGTCACCGAGGACGGCAACGAGAACCTCTCCGCCGGCCTCCCGCGCCGCTCCGACGAGGTCGAGGCCTGGCTGGCCCGCCTGCGCGGCTGATCGGCTGATTCACGAAGAGCGGCACCGGGGCGTACCCGGTGCCGCTCGCCGTACGGCTACTTGAGCCGCTTGAGCCGCTTGAGCCGCTTGAGCCGCTTGAGCCGCTCCGGCTACTTCAGCTGCTGCAGCGCCACGCCCACCCGCCGCACCGCCGCCTCGACGTCCTCGGGCATCCGGCTGGTGAAGCAGAGCCGGAAGAAGCCCGGCTCCGCGTTGTGCATGGTCCCGCCGGGCAGCAGGGAGACCTCGGTGGGTTTGGCGGCGAGGTAGCGGAACAGCCACTCCTCGTTCGGGTCGAGCCCGTCCGGCCCGATGGCCGGAAGCCCGTTCACGTGCTCACCGGGCGCGCGCTTGCCCAAGTACCTGCTGAGGTCGAGCCAGAAGAACATCGCGGCGTTGTCGCCGTCCCGGTGGACGTACTCGATCCCGGCGGCGTCCAGGGCGTCCTTGGTCCTGCGGAAGCTCGCGCTCAGCAGTCCGCGGTAGTCGCGCATCGCGCGCACGGGGTACGGCTCCCCGTCGAGGGTGGTCTTGAACAACTCCCCGACGACGTAGGTCTTCAGCGAGTCGAACGGGGTGAACCAGGGCAGTGCGCGGGTCTGCTCGGCCGGGTCGTCGCTGCCGAGCATGGCGCGGTGCACGGCCTCGTTCTTGGAGACGACGAATCCCGTGCGGAAGCCGGACAGCCCGAAGTCCTTGGCGAAGCCCCAGACCACGTGGATCCGGTCGGCATGCCGCTGGTACGCGTCCAGGGCCATCGCGCTGGTGAACGGCGTCGTACCGGTGTCGAGTTGGGAATGACAGTAGATCTCGTCGGAAATGATGTGCAGATCGGTGTGCGCGAGCGCCCAGTCGTAGATCTCGTCGAGCAGTTCCTTGGGGTAGTTGACACCCAACGGGTTGTGCGGATTGGTGAGGACGAGCAGCCGCGGGTTGTGCCCCGCCTCCTTCCGCGCCTCGTAGGCGTTCATGATCAGGTTGAGGGTGAGCCGGTAGCGGTCCTCGCCGTGGGTGGGCAGGTGCACCGGTACGCACTTCAGCTTGGGCCGTTCCTGGAACGACCAGTTGAAGCCCTGCCAGTACGGCGCCGGGATCAGCACCTCGTCCCCCGGCTTGAGCGGCTCGCCGCCCGTCCCCTGCCGCCGCATGAGCCCAAAGGCGATGCACTCCAGCGCGGAGGAGACCCCGGCGCAGCCGAACACGTCGTCCATCGCGACCGTGCGGCCGAACGCCCGGGTGAGCAGGTCCGCCACCTGCTGACGCAGCCACGGTATGCCGACCGGGGCCATGTACTTGATGTTCGCCTCGGGGATCAGCCGGACCTTGTCGAAGACGTCCCTCTGCATCGAGTGGTGGTACAGCAGGACGTTCTCCGCGACGGACAGGTCGATCGCGGTGTCCGGTGCCAGGTGCTGGTGGTAGAAGGCGAGGGCCTGCTCGAAGTCGGGCAGGCCGGCGTGCAGGTCGGCGACCGCCTGGGGCGGGGCGAGCCTGAGTCCGTTCACGGTGGTGGTCATGGTGGTCCCCTGTCGGGTGAGCGGGTCCGGCGGTGCGCCGGAACGGTGCCGAACGTCACCGGACGATGCCGTTCGCACACGCATCGCTCCCAGCCGACCACGCCCCGGAACCGGCCGCCAGCGCTCGGCGGCCGTCCGGACGGCGCCCCTGCCGCCACGCCCCCGACCGTCAGCCGAGCCGCCACACCGTCGTGGTCTTGACCGCGGTGTCCTCCAGGTCCGCGACCACCGGCACCTGGTAGGCCGCCACCGCGGTGAACCGCTCGCGGGGCAGGTAGGCCCGGCCCGGGTCGCCGACGACCACGGTCGCGCCGCGCGCCGCGGCCCGCTCCAGGAAGGGCAGGAAGCGGGCGGCCATGGCCCGTTCGTAGAAGACGTCGCCCGCGAGCACCACCTCGGCGGGACCGCCGTCGCCGTCCACCAGGTCCACCAGCGCGCCGTCCACCCGCACCCCGTTGGCCTCGGCGTTCAGCCCGATCGCGGCCACCGCGTAGGCGTCGATCTCGGCGGCGCGCACGTCCGTGGCCCCGCGCAGCGCGGCGGCCACCCCGACCAGCCCGGAGCCGGCCGCGACGTCCAACACCGTACGGCCGGCGACCAGTTCGGGGTGGTCCAGCACGTAGCGGGCGACCGCCACCCCGCCCGCCCAGGCGAAGGCCCAGAACGGCGGCGGCAGCCCGTCCTCCCCGCGCGCCCGCTCGGTGGTCTCCCACAGGGCGATGGCGTCCTCGGCCATGTGCAGGCTGATCTCGGGCACGAAGGGGACGGGCTTCAGCTCGGTCTCCCGCCGGACGAAGGCGAGGTCCTCGGCGGGCTGAAGAGTGCGCAGCTCACTCGGCATGCCCCGCAGCATAGAGCCCGCGCGGGGGTGCTCCCCGCCACCCGTCCGGCGGGACGCCCCCACCCGTGTGCCCGACGGCCGGGTTCACCCCCGCTCGTTCACCCGCGCTCGTCCACCACCCGCTTGATCTTCCCGACCGAGCGCTCCAGCGTGTACGGGTCCACCACCTCGGCCGCGACGGTGATCCCCACCCCGTCCTTCACCGCCCGGACGATCGCCGCCCGCGCCGCCGCCCGCTGTTCGGCGGAGGCCTCCGGCCGGGCCTCCACCCGGACGGTCATGTGGTCCAGCCGCCCCTGCCGGCCGAGCCGCAGCTGGAAGTGCGGCGCGACGCCCGGGGTGCGCAGCAGGATCTCCTCGATCTGGGTCGGGAAGACGTTCACCCCACGCAGGATGATCATGTCGTCGCTGCGCCCGGTGACCTTCTCCATCCGGCGGAAGGCCGGCCGCGCGGTGCCGGGCAGCAGCCGGCTGAGGTCGCGGGTGCGGTAGCGGATGATCGGCAGGGCCTCCTTGGTGAGCGAGGTGAAGACCAGTTCGCCGCCCTCCCCCTCCGGCAGCACCTCGTCGGTGAACGGGTCGACGACCTCCGGGTAGAAGTGGTCCTCCCAGATGTGCAGCCCGTCCTTGGTCTCCACGCATTCCTGGGCGATGCCGGGGCCGACCACCTCGGAGAGGCCGTAGATGTCGACGGCGTGCAGGTCGAGCCGTTCCTCGATCTCGCGCCGCATCTCCTCCGTCCAGGGCTCGGCCCCGAAGATGCCGACCCGCAGCGAGGTGCCGCGCGGGTCGACGCCCTGCTTCTCGAACTCGTCCAGGAGGGTCAGCAGGTAGGACGGGGTGACCATGATGATCTCGGGTTCGAAGTCCAGGATCAGCCGCACCTGGCGGGCCGTCATGCCGCCGGAGGCCGGGATGACGGTGCAGCCGGCCCGCTCGGCGCCGTAGTGGGCGCCGAGGCCGCCGGTGAACAGCCCGTAGCCGTAGGCGATGTGCACCTTGTCGCCGGGCCGGCCGCCGGCCGCGCGGATCGAGCGGGCGACCACGTCGGCCCACATGGAGAGGTCGTTGTCGGTGTAGCCGACCACGGTCGGCAGCCCGGTGGTGCCGCTGGAGGCGTGGATCCGGCGGACCTGCTCCATCGGGACGGCGAACATGCCGAAGGGGTAGCTCTCGCGCAGGTCGGCCTTGGTGGTGAAGGGGAAGCGGGCGAGGTCGTCCAGGGTGCGGCAGTCCTCGGGGCGGACCCCGGCGGCGTCGAACTTGCGGCGGTAGAGCTCGACGTTGTCGTACGCGTGCCGCAGGGTGGCCCGCAGCCGGGTGAGCTGGTGGGCGCGCAGCTCGTCCGGGGTCATCCGCTCACCGGCGTCCAGGAGCTCCGGCGGGATCGGCTCCCCGAGGTGTCGGTGCGGGACGGGTGCGGTGCCGGTCATCGTCGCTCCTTCGCTGCTCGGCCGGGGTTCCCCTGCCAGGGACACCGACCGATCGTTCGGTCAGCCCCGTTCGCTCCATTGATCCAGTACCCGAACCACCTGTCAAGGGATCGCACGAGGCTTCCGGAATGTGAAGTTCCGACCGCTTCGAGGCGACTTCGCCTCGACAGCTTGGCTGTCCGATATGAAAATCATTACAGAAGTTTGACTTGCCACCGGCCTTCACCGCCCCGCCCCCATGGTTCAGTAGTGCGGTTTCCGCCCCGCACCCCGGAGTGATCACCGTGCCCACGACTCCCGCCCTGGTCAGCGCGCTGCGCGAACTCGGCGACCGACCCGCCGTCGTCGCCGACGGGCGCGCGATCAGCGGCATCGGCCTGCTGCTCGGCGTCTCCCCGCCGGGCGGCCTGCCCCGCGCCCTCGCCCGGCGCGTCGCCGAGCACGCCGCACTCCCGCCCTCCGCCGCCCGGGCCGCCGAACAGCGGCTGCGCTACTGGGCCGGCGTCCTCGGCACGCCCCCCATCCGGCACACCGTGCTCCACCCCGTGACCGACCTCGCCGTCGACCTCGCCCTCGCCACCCTCCTGGCCGGCGGCACCGTCCACTGCGGCGACCCCGACCAGCGGCCCGAACAGCAGCTCCGGGCCGTCGCCGCCGCCCGGACCACCCACCTCAGCCTGCCCTCCGCCCTGCTCTGGCCGCTCAGCCGGCAACCCGACCTCACCGCCCACGACCTCGGCGCGCTGCGCCTGGTCCTGCACGTCGGCCCCGAACCCCGACAGGAGGACGTCTACACCGCCGTCGACGCCCTCGGGGCCGTCCTCGCCCACGTCCGCGCCCCCGACAGCAACGCCGAGGCCGCCGACCGCCGGCTGCGCGCCGACACCGAGAACGCCACGGCCGCCGCCTGGAAGCACAGCATCGGCATCACCGCCGCGCAGGTCCGCGACTTCGGCGCCCAGCTCGACCGGGCCGTACTCGCCGCACTGCTGCACACCCTCCAGCAGAGCGGCGTGCTCACCGACCCCGCCCGCGGCCACCCCGAGGCCGAAGTGCTCGCCGCGGCCATGGTCACCCCCGCCCAGCGCCCCCGCGTCGCCCGCTGGCTGGACGCGCTCGCCCGGCACGGCCTGATCACCCGCCAGGACGGCGGCGCCCAGGGCCCGGTCTTCCGCGGCCGGCCCGGCAAGGCCGCCGCCGAGGTCCGCGACACCTGGCGCCCCGCGGTCGAGACCTGGGCCGACGGGCTCGGCCCGGCCGCCGCCCTCACCCGGGTCCGGCGCGACGCCCTGCGGCTGCCCCGGGTGATCACCGGCCAGGAGGCCCCCCGGCCGGCCGCCACCCCGGTCCGCCGGGCCGCCGCCCGCGGCTACCTCGGCGCCGCCCTCGGCGCGCTGGTGCGCGGCACCGCCGAGGCCCACCAGGGGCCCGGGCCGCTGCGCGTGCTCGAACTCGACCCCGAGGGCGGCGAGCCCGCCGTCGCCCGCGCCCTCGCCGCCGCCACTCGGCCCCGGCACGCCGTCGAGCACCACGCCGTTCCCGACGGCGGGCGCTACGACGTCGTCGTCGCCACGGTGACAGCGACCCCGGCATCGGCTCCGGCTTCGGCTTCGGCCTCTGCCTCTGCCTCTGCCTCTGCCTCTGCCTCTGCCTCGACCGTGGCCGCCACCGTGGCCGGAGAACCGGAGCAGGAGGTGACGGCCCTGGTCCGACTGCTCTCCCCCGGCGGCCGGCTGCTGCTGCTCGCGCCCACCGCCGAACAGCTCGACCTGCTGATCACCGGCGACGTCCACGGCCCCACCGCCCGCCCGGCGGAGCACTGGCGGGCCGCACTGACCGCCGCGGGCTGCCCGACCGTGCTGACCCTGCCGGAGGACGAGCACCCGATGGCACTGCTGGGGCAGCGACTGTTCGCGGCCCGGGTGGACTGACGGACGCCCGGGGGTGCGGCTGGCTACTCTCAAGGGTCATGACCACTTGGGGCAGCGACTGTTCGCGGCCCGGGTGGACTGACGGACGCCCGGGGGTGCGGCTGGCTACTCTCAAGGGTCATGACCACTTCCGCGCCTCCGGCCCGACCCGCCCGCGGGTCCATCGGCTCCCTCCGCTCGATCGGCTCCATCGTGTCCGTCCGGTCGATCGGCTCGATCGGTTCGGTGCTGTCGACCGGCTCGATCGGATCCGTCCTCTCCCTCGGCTCGATCGGGTCGGTGCTGTCCATCGGCTCGATCGGGTCGGTGCTGTCCATCGGCTCGATCGGATCCGTCCTCTCCCTCGGCTCGATCGGCTCGGCCTGCTCCGCCCTCAGCGTCCTGTCGGCCGGCTCCCGGCGCGGCCTCGGCTCGCTGCTGTCGGAGCGTTCCCTCCCGTCGGTGCTGTCCCGGCGGCTCGCCCACCCGCCCACCGTGGCCGAGCGGTGAAGTCCGGATCACGCACCGCCACCCGATCCGTACCATTTCGATACCGAAGCCTGGATGAGCTGCGAGGATCCTCGCCGCCCGGCTCCGTCCCCGGGTAGGCTCCGCATGTCCTCCGGCCCTCGCGCAGGCGGCCCCCTGCCGCCGTGCCGCGTTCTCCGGGGGTTGCACCCCCGCGGGCCACTCGGTGGGCACCGCGCACTCGACACCGCGCGCCAGGGCAGTCGCGCGAACGGCGAAGGGCATCGCATTGGCGGATCGGCTCACCGGAGGAGACTCCTCGCTGCTGCGGCGGATCAACGCGGCGGTCACGCTCCGGGCGCTGCGCAACGGCCACTCCGTGACCCTCACTCAGCTCGTCGGCGAGACCGGGCTCTCCCGCCCGACCGTCGAGGGCGTGATCGAGGGTCTGGTCGAGACCGGGCTGGTCGCCGAGGTCGAGCAGCCGCGGGAGGAGGGCCAGCCGGGCCCCGGCCGCCGCGGCCGCCCGGCCCGCTGGTTCCGCTTCCGCGCCGAGGCCGGGCACATCCTCGGCATCGAGATCGGCGTGCACGACATCCGGGTCATCCTGGCCGACCTCACCGGCGAGGTGGTGGGCAGTCACTTCAAGCCGGTCGACGAGACCCTCGACGCCGAGGACCGGCTCGCCGCCGTCCGCACCGCCGTCGCCGAGGTGCTGCGCAAGGCCGGCATCTCCCGGGACAACCTGTGGTCGGTCGGCATCGGCACCCCCGGCATCGTGGACCGCGAGGGCACCGTCCAGCTGGGCACCGCGATGCCCGGCTGGACCGGGCTCGACCTCGGGGCCCGGCTGCGGCGCTCCTTCCGCTGCCCCGTCCTGATCGAGAACGACGCCAACCTGGCCGCCATCGCCGAGCACTGGCAGGGGGCGGCGGTCGGCGCCGACGACGTCGTCTTCGTGATGGCCGGCCTCAGCCCCGGCGCCGGCTCCCTCATCGGCGGCAGGCTGCACCGCGGGTTCGGCGGCGCGGCCGGCGAGATCGGCGCCCTGCACCTGCTCGGCCAGGAGGTCACCCCCGAGCGCCTGCTGTCCACCACCGGAAAGCCCCTCAACCCGCTGGACGAGGCCGCCGTGGCCCGCGTGCTGCGGCTGGCCCGGGAGGGCGACGAGGTCGCCAAGGTCGCCATGGACCGCTTCCTCACCCGCCTCGTCCAGGGCGTCGCCGCGCTGGTCCTCGCCATCGACCCGCAGCTGGTGGTGATCGGCGGCTGGGCGGCCGGCCTCGACGGCGTCCTGGACCCGCTGCGCGAACGCCTGTCCCAGTTCACCCTGCGCGCCCCGGAGGTCGCCCTGGCGGCCCTCGGTTCCGAGGTGGTGGCGATGGGCGCCCTGCGCGTCGCCCTGGACCACGTCGAGGAGCAGCTCTTCGCGGTGGACCCGCCCCGGGCCTGACGTCGGGCGCGGCGCGGGGCCGGCCTGCGGGGCCGGGGAGCTGGGGGCTGGGGGGCTGCGGGGCCGGGGGGCTGGGGGGCTGGGCTGTCATCGGAACCGCTCCGCCGTCACGGTGCGTAGTCCGGGTCGGTCAGGTCGAGGGTGAGGACGGTGCCCCAGTCGTTGACGAAGTGCGCCAGCGGCCACTCGACGGACACCCGGAGGAACGGGTTGCCCTCGGTCGACGTCAGCACCCACACCAGCCGGCGCCGCCCGTCGAGCCGGGCGAGGAAGCCCTCGTCGCCCATGCCCCCGCTGCCGCAGCAGACGAACCCCCGCCCGTCCGGCAGCTCGGCCTCGCCGTCCACGCCGATCTCGTGCTCGTACCTGGGCTCCTCGACCTCGAACGGCTCGCCCAGCTCCAGGTGCAGCGAGCCGGGCCCGTCGAAGAACACCTCCCGCGCCGTTCCGTCCGCCCTGAACAGCCCGCCGTACGCCGGTATCTCCGACTTCGCCCACAGCTCCACGACCAGGTTCACGACCCCGTCCTCCCCCTCCGCACTGCCGGAGCATCCGATGCTATGCCGGTCAACGGCAAAGGCCCGGAAGCCAGTTGGCGTCCGGGCCTCGACCTGAGGGTGTTCGGAGGATGGTTCAGGAGGCGGTGCGGACCTCGGCCGTCGCACCGACCGGGGTGACCTCGACGAGTCCGGCCTCGCCGAAGGTCAGCTTGCAGGTGTCCGCCCGGTACGTGGCGACGCCCAGCGCCACCAGCCGGCCGGCCGCGGCGTACTGGGTGGTCATGACCAGGACCGGGGCGCCGGGCGGGCGCTCCAGCAGGGCGGCCTGCTCGGCCTCGGCGACGCCCAGCTCGACCGAGCGGGACTCGCCGTCCACCTCCAGGCGCTCCAGCTGGCGCAGCACCGAACGGGCGCGGTCGCTCTCGGCGCGGAAACCGGGCAGGTGCGGCAGGGCGGCGGCCGGAACGTGCAGCGCCTCGGTGGCCACCGCGCGGCCCTCCACCAGCCGGACCCGGCGCACGGTGTGCACGGTCGCACCCTCGGCGATGCCCAGGCCCTTGGCCAGCTGCGCGGAGGCGGGGGCGGTGGTGCAGTCGAGCGTCCGCCAGGACTGGCTGCGCGCGGCGCCGGGCCAGCCCTCCTCCTGCCGGTTGACCGGGACGCCGACGCGCGGGGCGGCGATCAGGGTGCCGATCCCCCGGCGGCGCACCAGGCGGCCCTCCAGCTCCAGCTGGTCGAGCGCCTGCCGCAGCGTGGCCCGGGCGACGCCGAAGCGGGCCGAGAGCTCGCGCTCGTTGGGCAGCACCTGACCGATGGAGAACTCCGAGTCGATGGCCCGCAGCAGCACCGTGCGCAGGTGCCAGTACTTCGGCTCCGGCACCGCAGAAAGCTGTCCTGTCGTCCCCACCGCGTCCTCCACCCTGATGCTGTCCGCCCTGAGACAAGGAGGGCGGATCCCGGGCCCACCGTCCGCAGTTGCGGCAGGTGGGAGAGCGGGCCTTTATCCGTCCTTCTTTATTAAAGGTCCTTGCAGTAAGTGACCCTAGGCGCTCCGTCCGAAGATGGTCAAGACCAATGGCGCGGCTTGATGGGACTGTCGCACATCTTCATGCCGCGTTCACGACAGGTCCTGTCAGTCACTGTCACCATCCACCTCCGCATCCACCTCCGCCGGAATCCCGGAGTCCACATTCCGCGGGGCCCGGCCACCCCGGCCATCGGCCCCGCGCGTCACGATTCGGGTCGGGAACGACCAGTCGGTAGGCTGCCCGGGTGATCGTGGTGACGAGTGTGAACGTGAACGGAATCCGGGCAGCGGCCAGGAAGGGCTTCGTCGAATGGCTGGCCGGCACCGAGGCCGACGTGGTCTGCCTGCAGGAGGTGCGCTCCGAGCCCGAGCAGCTGCCCGCCGAACTGCACGACCTCGACGGCTGGCACGCGGTCTGGGCCCCGGCCGCCACCAAGGGCCGGGCCGGCGTCGCCATCCTCTCCCGCGAGAAGCCGCAGCGCACGGTGATCGGATTCGGCTCCGAGGAATTCGACGATGCGGGCAGGTACGTCGAAATCGACCTCCCCGGCCTGACCGTCGCCAGCCTCTACCTCCCCTCCGGTGAAGTCGGCACCGAACGCCAGGACGAGAAGGAACGCTTCATGGCGGAATTCCTCGTCCACCTCACCGCCCTGCGCACCCGCGCCGCCGCCGACGGCCGCGAGGTCGTCGTCTGCGGCGACTGGAACATCGCCCACCGGCCCGAGGACCTCAAGAACTGGAAGGCCAACCAGAAGTCCGCCGGATTCCTCCCCGAAGAGCGCGCCTGGCTCTCCCGCGTCTACGACGAGGCCGGCTACGTCGACGTCGTCCGCGCCCTCCACCCCGACCGCACCGGCCCCTACTCCTGGTGGTCCTACCGCGGCCGCGCCTTCGACAACGACTCCGGCTGGAGGATCGACCTAATTATCGCTACTGGAATCCTCGCTAAGAAGTGCGTCGAGGCCTACGTCGAACGCGCCGCCACCCACGCCGAGCGCTGGTCCGACCACGCTCCCGTCACCGCAGTCTTCGACTTCGACCAACTCCATTAGTGCTAACGGAAGATGAAGCGCCCTGGTGAGGCCCCCTCAGTCACAGCCACATCCGACCGGGGCAGAACCAGGGCGCTCGCCTGCCCGCCACCACACCGAACACCACATGGCGGAGGTTCCACTGTTCGCAGCGGAGAGGCCGGACGCCGCTCGGAGAAACGACACGATTTGTAAAAAGTCGGCGGGTCGACCGCGATCGATCAAGGCCACCGACACCGGCCCCACCGTAGAGAAGGACCTGACCCGACCTGATCAGCACCCGCTTGCCGGGGCCGGGGCGTCGTGGACCAGGGCGCATCGGAGTCAGAGCTACTGCTTTAGGCCCTGTCCTGTCGATCATGCTGTGTTGGTGGGTACGGACGAGATGTCGATCACGAGGTAGCCCGCAGGAACTGCGTGCAGATGCCTCCGCGACCCTCGGCAGTGTAGAACGCGCGACCACCCAGGTTGACTTGGACTTGCGTGGTCCCATTCCGGCGGTATATGCCATAAGTGCGCCGGGAGCGGCGCGGGTTGGCTCATCCTTGCGATGGGTCGGTTGCTGGGGACGCCAAGCCCCCCTGTGGCGATTCCAGGGTATCTGTCCCTTCTGTTGGCTTTGGCCGTGCTAAGGATGTCAGCGTGCGAGTGACGCGGTTGCTCATCGAAGGGTTCAGGGGCTGGGAGCACCTCGATGTGCGTCCACGCGAGCATGTGCTGCTGGCGGCGGTTCCACGGGCCGGGCGGACAGACCTCCTGGCGGCGCTGGCGCGAGCACTGGACCCCAACTCCAGTCGCGGCGCGGCGCTTTCGGACTTGCATCAGAAGTGGGTCACTGATCCGGCGGCGGAGCCCGGCACGGACGCGGCGGAGCCCGAGACCGACGCGGCCGAGGACGTCCAGGAGGCTGCCCCTTCCCGCCGACTGGAGCGGGTGGCGGCGGCTCAGGTGGAGGTGACGCTCACCGATTTCGACGCGGACGTGCAGCAGCTCCTCGACGGGGTGCTTGAGCCACTGGAGCCGGACGGGCGCGCCAGCGCGGCCTCGGAGGCTCCCGCCGACGCCGCTCTGTGTGTGCGCCTGGCCTACCGCCTCACCTACGACGAGGCGGCGGAGTCCTTGGAATCGGTCGTCTACTTCCCGGCCCGCAGCAACCCGGAACTGGGCCAGTACCACCGTGTTCCTGCCTCCACGCGACGCGCGCTCCCGGTCGTGGTCCTGGATACGGGCCTGCCGTTGCAACTGCGCGCTGGCATGGGGTTGCGGCGGATCCTGGATGACCGCGACGCGAAGGCTGCGACCGCGGCGTTCGACATGCTGGCCCTGGCCGTCGAGGAGGCAGTGACCCAGCTGTCGGCGGACACCGCGATCACCGAGGCGGTCGACGCGGTCCTGGCCGTCGGAGGCGCCGGGACCCTCATCGGGGACACCCCGGTCACGGCGGAGCAGGTGGGCTTCCGAGCCGAGGACGGATCGGTGGCGGCCCTACTGCGGACCCTGCGCGCGGCGCTGCACCTCGACAACGGCGGGATGCTCGGGCTCGCCCAGCACGGCAGCACGGTCAGTGCCGTGTTGGCCATGGCGGAGGCGATGCTGCTGGCCACAGTGCCCGGCGCGGTGGTTCTGGCCGACGATTTCGGCGATCAGCTGGACGCCTCGGCGACCGAGCACCTGGCCTCGCTGCTGCGGAGCCGCTCCGGTCAGGTGTGGCTGTCCACGCGGCGCCCGGAGGCGGCGCGGGCGTTCGAACCCACGGAGGTGGTACGCCTGGTGCGGCACGGCGGTGTCCGCTCACACCACCAGTTCACCAAGATCACCGACCGCAAGGCGCTGAGCGCGATGCGGCAGTGGCACACACAGTTGCTGGCTGCGTTGACGGCGCCGGTGGTCGCGATCACCGAGGGGCCGCACGACGTGGCAGCGATCGGCATGGTGGACCGTCGCCGGCCTCCAGCCCAGCTTCCCCTGTCCGCCCATGGCGTCAGACTGGTCGCCGCCGGCACCGGCGGCGACGGCGGGACCAGCCAGATCCCTCGCATCGCCGACCTGGCACGGCAGCTGGGGTTCCGGGTCCTGGTCCTCATCGACCGCGACCGCGACAACCAGCAGACGACGGACGAGCTCACCAAGATCCAAGCCTCGTGCGACGTGGTGCTCCGGCTCCCCCTGGGAGCGGCCATCGAACGTGCCCTGGTCGAGGGGCTTCCCCTGCCCGAGGTCGCCGCCGCCAGCGCAGCGCTCACCGAGTACGGCATCCCCGACCCCATGAGCGGCGCGACGGACGAGTGGGCTGTGTCTAACCTGTGCAAGGTGATCCACAAGCAGGGGCTCCACGAGCAGTTCCTCGAGGCTCTCTACAGCGACGGCAAGGCGCAGCATCCACCGTTGATCCTCAACGCGCTCGCCGAACTCGCCCGGGCGGCGGACCCCGCGTACGACGGCCCGCAGGTGATCGGCCTGGCGCTTCCCAGCCAGCCGGCGGCCTCCTGATGACCTACGAGGCACGTAAGGACCAGCAGGACGTCATCGACAGCACGGCGCCGGTGGTACTGGTCACCGGCGGCGCGGGAACAGGCAAGACCGCCACCGCTGTGGCGGCCGCCCGCGCGCATCTGGAAGCGTCCGACCGGGACTTGGGACTCCTGCGCCAAAACGCTGCCCGCAGCGGGCAGCGCACCCAACTTCCGGCCGCTACCCGGGTGCTGTTCTTGTCGTTCTCCCGTACCGCGGTCGCGCAGATCATCGACCGCGCCGCAGGGGTGATCGGCCCGCTGCGCCCGCGAATGGAGGTCGCGACCTTCCACGGCTTCGCGTGGAGGATCATCAGCAGCTTCGGCGCCCACCACGGCTTCCCTCCCCCGCAGTGCGTCCTCAGTGAGGCCAACCGGCTCGTGCCTGGCGCCCCGCCCGGACTCACCTACAACCAGCTGATGCCCGCAGCCGCCGAGCTGCTCACGCTGCCCAAGGTGAGCGAGCACTACGCCGGCCGGTACTCCCTGGCGATCTGCGACGAATTCCAGGACACCGACGCCACCGAGTGGGAGTTCGTACAGCAGATCGCCCCCGGGGCACGGCAGATCCTGCTGGGCGATGTCAACCAGAGCATCTTCCAGGGGAGCTTCAAGCCCGGCGTGGACCCCGCCGCACGGATCGCGGCGGCCATGGCCCATCCGGGTGCGGTGCGGATCGACCTCGAACCGGCCAGCTACCGCGACCCCTCCGGCGTCCTTCCCGCCGCGGCCGAGGCCGCGCGCACGCGCGACTTCAGCAACCCCGCCTTCGGCGTGGCTGCCTCCCATGGCCGCCTGGCCGTCACCCGGTACACGAGCGGCTCCGGGTACGAACAGGTCATCGATCTGACCCGGGCCGCACGCGAGAAGGGGCACACGGTCAGTGTCTTCACCCACACGAACGTCGCGACGACGGCCTTGTCGGATGCCCTCACAGAGGCCGGCCTGGCCCACGAGCAGGTCGGCTTCACTGAGGCGCATGCCGAGGCGCTGTCCGCGCAACTGGCGCTGCTGCAGTACGCGCTGGGCGATGACGACGCACCGGTCAGACGGGCCCTGGCTGTTTACGTCACCGCCTGCCTGCGCAGCAGGAACCTGTCGGAGCTGGCTCGTCAAATGCTCAACCGCTCTAACACGGTGCTGGAATCCGCGTTTTCCGACCTCGCGCGAGACCTGCGCTCCGCCGGGGGCGCCGAACCGGACATCGCGCGTCTGGCGGGAATCCTCACGGGGGCATACGCCCGTATCGGCACCTTCCGCGGACAAGAGTCGTGGCTACAGGCAGCGTCCGAGACCCGGCGCGCCCTGCTTCTTCTCGACGAAGGACTCGGAATCGACGCCGTAGCCGCCCGACTGCGGGAAGTCCACGACGAGACCCTCGTCGGCTCCACTCGGCCGCGCCCGCACCCCATCCAGGTGATGAACCTGCACCAGACCAAGGGACGCGAGGCCGACACCACCATCCTTCTACTCGGCGACGACGAGTACTACGGCCCCGAGGGCGAACCCTTTCCGAGCGGTTCCCGGTTGCTGTACGTCGTCATGACCCGCGCCCGCGAGCAAGCCCACCTCGTCGTTCCGGCCCAGACCCACCCTCTGTGGGCTCCGCTCATCGCCGCCTTGGAGTAGGCGACAGGGCAGCAAGCCCACCGCACGCCCACTCCACACTGGCCTGGATCGCGAACATGTTGGCGACGAGGAAGTCGCGTTTGACGGCGACGGCGTCGATGCCGTCGTCGAGGCGCCCTTCTCGGTGCTCGCCAGCGCACACCCGACCCCGGAACAGAAAGCCCCATGGGTGGACGCAGCGGTGTTGATCTTGACGCAAAGGAGACGCGGCGAATCTGCCACCAAGAAGCACAGGCAGCTGTCCCCAGAAGCACAGCTTCCCCCCGTTAACGCTGACAGGCCATCAGAATACCTCTGAGCTCGGCTTTTCTCGGATCGACGCCAGTGGCAGCCAGACTGTGCTTCCGGTGATAGTTTCACTGCGCCCCACATAAGCCAGGCAAGGCGCCATACCCACCCCGCATACCGCGATCACCACGTGCTGCCAGCACACCGCCCACCGTCTCGGCATGGGCCTTGGCGGTTAGCCCGCCCCCATCCGCATATCTCACACACCATCGGATACAGCCACCGCTTCAGGTTCATCAGGCACTTCGCCCGGATTCACCTTGACGAGCCGAGGTCAGTAACGCCTCTGGCAGGGTTGTGCCTCAGCAACCGAGGGGTCACAGCAGGCGCAGTGACATCACCCCACTGCGGGTGCGCACCAGGACGTGGTGCTCGTCACTGATGAGCAGACCCGTGATCCACGAGCCGATGTGAACGGTCAGACGGCAGTCGGACGAGGCACTGTCGAAGACTCGCAGCCTCCGGTCGGTGTCCGCTGTCACCATCACCAAGCGGTCGTCGACCTCAATGGCAGCCAGATGGCGCGTACTCAGGCTCGGATTCGACCACCGGTGAAGTTCATCCCCCTTGAGGGCGTCGAGGACGACCAGGGGCCCCTCCGGCTCGGCGAAGCACAACACGGGACTGCCGCGCCACCAGGTCAGCAAGCTGAGCTCCGACACCCGAGCCGCTGGGTGTGAGTGGATGGTAGGAGTTCGGGTGCCGTCGTACTGAATCACCGATCCCCCAGCGGCGAGCAGGATGCCCAACTCCCGCTTGGCCAGAATGGAGAAGGAAGCCGATACCGAGAAGTGGCCATCTCCGTCGAATACCCTGCAGACCAACTTGGGCCTGCTGTCCCAGAGTTCAAAGCGGTTAAGGAAACAGCACACGAGAAATTCCTGGCCGTTCCAGGGAATCAGTTCAGCGCCCAGGGCAAACCTGCCGAGGTCGCCAGTAAGGGTGACGGCTTCGTCCGTCGCAGCGTTGTACCGCACCAACTTTCGTCTGCCACGCGGCATCGGTGGACCGACCAGCACAGGGGGCAGTTCTGGGTGTGTGGCAAGCCGGCCGCCGATCAGGCGCACCGATAACCCGGTGCCCTGCGCTCCTGTTGCCGGATCCAGGAGCCGCAGGCCGGTCCGTGTACCGAGCAGAACATGCTGCCGCCCGTCGATCCTGGTCAGTGCGAACGGAACAGCTTCGGGGTCGGAGACCGGGCTGCGTTGCCGGTACCGGTCCTCCACGACAGCAGTCGGCTCCCACACCTGGATGAACGTGGCCAGGTCGTCGACGGTGACCACGGCGGGACGAGTGGTTGACTCCAGAGGTAGGACTTGGCGGTACGCCGACTGATCGACATCGACCAGCACCCGAGGGTGACCGGCAGCGTCGACGCTGCGCAGTCGGCAGTCGTTCCGGTTGTACCAGTAGTGCGGTCCATCGTCCCGGAACGCCATCGCAGCGCCTCGTACTCTCGCATGCACCCGCATCGTCCGGATCCGCCCCCGCTGCGAGACGACGGTTCCACCGCGGTTAGACGCCAGATGCGACAGGACCACGTGCACGGTCCCGTTGTGCACGCGCAGTTCCTGAATCTCGTGCTCGCGATGACTGAGCCGGTCCGTCCGGCGGGTTCTCCCGGTGACCAGGTCTACGGACCACACCTCCAACTCGGCGTGCTGGGTGTGATTGCGCCCCCAGCCGACTGCTGCGATAGCGACGGTCAGTTCGCTGCCCTGACAGGCCGCTGCCACCCGCCGGAGGTGCGGGGCGCGACGGCTCGGGAAGGTCGGGTCGATCGTGCAGATGGCCCGGCCGACAGCCAGATCGACCACCTCGATCCGATCAGGCTCGAGCAGGACACCTATCGGACCATCTGGGCCGGCGGACATGGCGATCTCGACCGCCCCGGTCCGCAGAGCAGGGCCGAGGGGCCTACCGGTATCCAGGTCCCAGCCCTGTGCCTGGCCCTCCCCCAAGGTCATGACCAGCGGGCCATCGCTGTCGTGCGGAACCGTGAGTCGCACGAACCAGCCAGGAATCGGTGCCCGCACGGCCACGCCGGAGGCAAAGTCCCACACTTGCACGCCCTGCACCAGGCCAGCGGTCACAATCACCGTCTGCCCATCGAGGACCCGCTCGGCGGCACCCGTCACGGAGTGAGGCGACCAACCGATGGTCCGGTGCGGCCGACTGGGCAGCGCCCACCGAGTGCCCCAGCGGCGGCTGGGCACCCGCGCTCGGACGGCAGCCGCGAGCGACCGTGCATCGTGTTGGACGGCGGCCAGTTCCAGGAGCGCTGCTCGCTCTGATAGTTCGTGGGTACCGAGCAGCATCGCCGCACTGGCCTGATAGACCCGCCGCGCAGCCAGTGCCGATGGCGAGCGCACCGAGTCCAGGGCTGGCAACAGAGCTGCATGATCAGCTGCTAGCAGGAACAGCGGGTCCGTGGCCAGCTCGTCCAGCAGCCCGGCAGCTGCCGCGTGAGTGGCCAGATGAGCGCGGATGTACGGGTCAGCCGCCATCCAGTCCGGGCCGCTGCCGTCAAGCGCGGGTGGGACCAGCGCCACGAGCGCGCGGCTCAGCTGGGCCTGGGCATCCTGTGAGGCAGCGGCCCGCAGTTCGTCGGCGAAGGCCTCGTGGTACAGCCGGTAGACCGAGCGGCCGAGTGGATCGAGGGCTTCGGTCAGATAAGAGCCAGCCGCTGCCACCAGCTCCGCGATCTCCTCACCCCTGACCGATCTGCCCAGGACGGACGAGGCCAGAGCCGGCCAGACGGTCCCCCACGGCAGACCCCGGCCCTGGGCGAAGGCGATCGGGGTCAGCATTGCGCGGGCGGTGCGCTCGTCCGGGCCAAGCTGCTCGCGAAGCGCCCAGCTGATGACCGCACCGAGGCCGCCGCTCGGCAGCTCGACCGGCGGCGCGCTGGGCGGGCGGTGGGCCAGGGTCCGGGCCATCAGCCGGACGGCCAGGTAGTTGCCCTCGGCCTGGGTGGCGACCTGAGCGGCCAGTGACGGGTTGAGCGGTCGACCGTGGCTGCCAGGACCATCCGGTGCGGTGAGCAGCAGTCCTGCGTATGCGGCCAGGTCTTCCTGGGTCGACCACCGCGGGTCGTCCAAGTCCAGGACCCAGAACTCGGGGCCGGCCAAGTCGACCAGGTGTGGGCGAGTACCTACCAGTAGTCGTACGGATGGCATTGCGGCCAGCGGACGTAGCAGAGAGAACAGCAGCGGCCGCACCTCTGACGGGACAGCCTCGTCCAGGCCGTCGATCACGAGGTCGAGCGGCTCTCCCGACACTGCAATGGCGGACAGCACGTCTTGCAGCGTGCGCGGCGCAGGCAGGACAAGGTGGTCACCGAGCAGGTCGACCAGGTCGGCCAGCGAGAGATTCCGGGCCTGGAAACTGACGGTGATCGCGCCGTCCCGGGCCAGGCGGGAAAGCAATGCCGATTTGCCGACGCCAGGGGAACCAGTGACCAACACGCCGTATTCGGGGTGCGACAGGCGTCCACGGCGAGCCAGCCATTCGCCGAGCACGGTGAGAGCTGCTGTGCGGCCGGTGAAGTAGTCGTGGCGTCGCGGCGATTCGAAGCGGTACCGGTTAGCCGGGGAGGGTCGTTCAACGAGCACACTCGCAGGTGACTCCAGCTCCGGCACACGCGCCCCTGCTGCTGACAGCTCCGACAGCTCATTCGCCAGCAGGCGCTCCAATTCGAGCACCCGCTGTGCCCACTCCGACTCTCGCCGAACTGTCTGGCTTGCCCATGCCCGCTGCTCGGCCAAGTCCACTTCGGGCGGCAGGTCCGGCACGTGCCGAGGATTGGGCATGAAGGCGAATGTGCCGTCCCCGGACATGTAGTACTCCGCGCGCTGCAGTGCGCCACGCGCCAAGAGCTCGCTGTTGACCCGCCTCACCACCTCTTCCAGTGCGAGCCTGGCCTGTCGTGGGCCGCCCAGGCCCGGGTCGGCCACCGCAGCCGTCAGTGCCTGGGCGAACAGCCCGTCTTCGGCCTGTTCCCGCGGGCGGGCGGCAGCGATTACCGCGAACCCGTCCAACGCCTCGGGGCCGCCGGCTGCCAGTCGGAGCGTCAGGTCGCGGGTCAGTGCCTTGACTCCCTGTGTCGCACCGAGCCCCGCGTAGCAGGTGTCGATCACCACCAGCAGGTGGCGTACGCCGCTGCGCCCGAAGAGAGTGACCAGATCCTCAGTCTCAAGTGCGAGGTCCGGATCGCCGAACTCACTGTCATGGCAGAGCAGATAGTGGTGGCCGTCGTCGCTGCGCTCGCCGTGGCCACTGTAGTAGACCACCAGTGCGTCCCCGCTGCGCGATTCCGCACGCTTCCAGCGGATCAGGCGTTCGAGCAGCTCATTCCGGTCGAGGTCGAGCAGGCGCAGTGCCGACCCGTACTGCATGCTGGCGAACACCTCGGTGACCTGGTCGAGGTCGCCCGGGACATGCGGCAGTTGTTCGATCTCTTCGTCACGGTAGCGGGCGGTGCCGGCAGTGATGACGAACCGGCGGGCCACCTCGGTCACCCGTGCAGTCCCGCCGCGATGGCCGCACCGGTCTCCACGGCAGTCAGGTGGTGCTCGACCGCGTGGGCCTGCCAGCCGTTGTCCACCAAAAGGTCGGTGACCTGGCTGCTGCCGACAAGTGGCGCGAGTGCCTTCACCAGTGCGACCACGTCATAGCGGTCACAGATGTTGGTCCAACTCTCGGCGCTCCCCGGCCATGTGATCAGGCCGTCCACTGGCGCCGGCAGCAGCCGCTCGCGCACCAGGTGCGGGATGCCCAGAGGCGACCCCAACGTCACCAACGTTCGCACGTTCCACTCGGGATGGGCGCACAACGCCTCATAGGCCACCACCGACCCAAGGGAATGGCCGACGAGCACCCGGGTGTCTGGAGTGACGGCGGCGGCGATCTCCGCCTGGACCCGCCCACGCAAGGCGGGATCGTTCAGGTAGCGAGTCACCTGGCGCAGCACACCGAGCATGAACTGCTCCCCGACGCCGGCCAGGAACCGGGACTGGCACACGGCGTGCAAGGCGTGTTGGACGGTCAGCGGAGTGCGTGCCTTCAATCCGGCCCGTCCGTTGGCGGCCGGCACCCGGTCCGGTTCCTCGTTGGCGGCCGACTGCCACAGTGCGGCTAGCAGCGCCTGTTCGTCCTCGGTCAACGCATCAGGGTCGTGCCAGGTCTCGCCCTTGCCGTTTGAGGGTCGGAAGACATGGCCGTAGAAGGCCACCGCCACGTCCTCGGCGGCCAGCGACGGGCCTCCCGCAAGACGCACCCCGTCGGCTGCAGCTGCCGCAATCCCGCCGTGCATCGTCCTCGGCCCCAGATACTGCTTGGCGATCCCGTGTACGAAGACCACGGCTGCCAACGTCCCACCCCCACGGTTGAACTGATATCTACGCCAGGCTACTGCGCTCCTCGGCCAGGCCATGGACGCCGGTCGGCTGGCAGTGTTCTACACCGACGTCACGCTCGACCCCGAGCTATGGGACTTCGACGGCACCCACCTGATCATCGTCGGCGCCCCGGTGTGGGTGCGCATGGCCAGTCCACGTGCAGGACACCATGATCGTGTTACGAGCTCTCAGCGATAGCAAAGCCGGTGGACCTGATCGGGGCCTTCGTCGCGGTTTGGTCACTTCAGCGCCAGCAGGGTGGTCGACGGTGGAGAATGCTGCCGACATGAGTGATCTGACTGCCGCGCACCGCGGGTACGAGTACCAGGACTTGATGGAGGCAGGCCGCGTCGTCGACCTGCTGCTCGGCGGGATCGCCAGGGTCCATGTCGATGAGAAGCTGGTGGCGGACGATCGCTTCGACGACCTCACGGTGATCAACGCGGACAGATCCCGTGAGCGGACGCAGTTCAAGCACTCGGACGAGGAAGGCCCCCTCGGCTACGCCACGTTCACGACCGACAATCGCGGGCTGATGCTGGACCGCCTCGTGGCGGCTGCCGTCGCCGACCGGGACGGCCCCGGGGCGGGCGCCACCGCGCACCGGTTGCGCATCGTGATGCGCGACGCACCTCCGGACGATGCTGTACTGAACGCGGTGATGGTGCCAGCCCGCTCCTCTGACGTGCCATTCCTGGCGGGGATGAACACCACACTGCTGCGGTTCGACGCGGAAGCCCTCTGGCGAGGGTTCGACCTGCCCGCGCGGGGCCGACGCAAAGCGGGCAACGTCTTCGGGTTCCTGACCGGCGGTGACACGGCTGTGTCCAAGCAGGACCTGGAATGGCTGTGCGAGCACCTGGTGGTGGAAGTCGGCGCGCCGGCCATGACGACGGACCTCCTGCAGCCAGGGCCGGCCGAACAGCTTCTCCTCCAACGGGTGCGCGGCGAGCTCGGCGCGGGGATCTACCCCAACGAGGGACGCTCACCGGTGGATGTCGCCGAGGCGCTGATCCGAACGGTCCGCTCCGCACGGCAGCGCGGAAGCGAGATGACACCCCGCGAGCTAATGCGCCAGGCCCAACTGCGCAGCGACCTCGGCGCCGTCGTGCGCGCGAACCCTGTCGACCGCGCTCTGGAAGTGGCCAGGCCCGCCACGGTCGGCGTCCTGGCGGAAGCGGCCGGGACAGCGGCAGCCGACGGGGGAGTCCTGCTGGTCACGGGCCCTCCGGGACAGGGCAAGTCCTGGGCGTGCCAGCAGCTGGTCGACCAACTCACCGGTGACGGATGGCTGGTCGCCGAGCACTACTGCTACCTCGGCGACGCCGACGGCGACCAGCTGACCCGGGTGGTCACCGAAACGGTCTTCGGCAGCCTGCTGGGCCGGCTGGCCGAGTCGGACCCCGACCTCGTCCAGGAGCAGCGCCCTCGTTTCGCCGCCGATGCGCAAGCACTGACGACGGCGGTGGACACCGCTCTGCGCAAGGACCCCACCCGGCGCGTGGCGCTCGTCGTGGACGGACTGGACCACGTCACCCGCGTACAAGGAGGAAGGACCAGGAGAGCCGATCCGTCCCTGGCTCTCGCCGCGGTCCTCGGCTCGCTGCCCCTTCCGCCCGGCAGCGTCCTCATCGTCCTCAGCCAACCCGGAAACCACCTCGTCCCCCTCCAGGACACGGGGGCGGCTTCCGTCTCCGTGCCGCCACTGACCGCGCACGAGTGCCGCGCCGTCGCCCAGCGACTCAAACTCGTCCCGGCGGCGGACGACGAGCGCACCGAAGCGCTCCTGACCGACGACCGCGACGTGACCGACTTCCTGGACGCGCTGCAGGAACGCTCGGGCGGAAACGCCCTGTACGCGACGTACCTCTGCCGCGAGGTCGCCCTCCGGCCGGAGACGATAACGAAAGCCGCGGCAGTGGTGCGGGCGCTCCCTGCCTACCAGGGATCGTTGGAGGGCTACTACAACCACCTCTACGACACCCTCGGCGCGGAAGCCGACGTCGTCGCGGACATTATCGCCCTGCTCGGCGTGTCCGTCACCCGCGAGGAGCTCGGGCAGATCATCCCGGACCGGGCGCACAGGATCGACGACGCGCTGAAAGTGCTGGCCCCGGTACTCTCCGGGACGGCCGGACCCGGCGAAATCCGCGTCTACCACGAGTCATTCGCCCGCTACCTGCGCCTGGGCTACGACAACGACCCTGGGGCCCTGGAATCGACGCTGGCGCTGATCGCCACCTGGCTGACCGGGAAGGGACTGTTCGACGACCCGCGGGCCTTCCGCCGTCTCCTGCAGATCCTCGCCGAAGCGGGACGCGATGCGGAGGTACTCGACCACATCGGGCGGGACTTCGTCGCCCGTGCTGTCGCCACCGCCCACCCGGCCTCGGCGATCAGGGACAACCTGGCCACCGGCGTGCGCTGTGCCGCCAGGACAGCGAATTGGCCCCTCGTCGTGCGCTGTGTCGAACTGGCGAGGGCCGCGCAGACGTTCGAGTTCGAGCGCTTCGACTCGGACCTGGTGGAATTCGCCGACGTGCCGATCGCCTTGATGGGGGCTCAGACGCTGGCGGATCGGCTCCTGCACGACGGGCGGACCGTCATGCCCGCCCGGGCGGGTCTGCAGATGTGCGCCGTCCTCGACGAGGCAGGTGCCGTGGCACCGTGGCACGCGTACATGATGACGCACGACCACGAGGCGGAATCGGACAACACCTCCTACGGGGCGGAGTCCGACCGGGCCGTCGAACTGGCATACCTGCGTGGCCGGTTGCGCCTGTCGGCGACCGATCAGGGGACAGGGGAGGAGCCGCAGGAGGACGGGCCCGGCCGGCCGGTGTCGCTGGACCGCATCGCTGAGTGGTTCGACGAACGGGGTGACCAGGCGGCGGCAGACGCCGTCGTTAAGACGCTCCTCGACACCGTCGGCATGGAGGCCGTCACCGACCTGGTGCCGCGCCTTGAGACGGGCGGCCCGGTATGCCTCGCGCTCGCCGAGCAGATCGCCGCAGGCGCGGTGCCCGAGGCGGCGGGCAGCGCCGCGGACTGGGCGCAGAAGGCCGCCGACCTGGGATATGTGATGGGAACGGCGCAACGGCTGCTCGCGCTGGGGGTCGTCGCCGCCGATCTTGCCGCAGGCCTTGCGGCAGACGAGACTTCGACGGCCCGCGACGCCTTGTTTTCCTTGACATACAACGTACAGAACGAACAGGTCCGGTGGGGTCCCGTGGCCGTGGCCAGGTGGCTCGACGCGCTGGCGGTCACGGCACGGACCGACCCCATCGCCCTGGACGCGGCACCTTCTCTCGTCCAGGGGCCCGGCTGGTACCCCTGCTGGCTGCGGTTCGCGATCGCCCTCGCCCGCGCCGAAGCCGCCGAAACACCCACCCGGTCCGGCCTGGTCATCGAAGCCCTCGGGCTCCTGACCGCAGACCTCGGCCGCTTCACCGGCAAACCCCGCGCCTGCGACCTCTACCCGATCCATCCGCTCATTGAAGAGTCGGTACGCCGAGCGGCTGCCCTCGTGTCCGACCAGGACTGGCCACAAGCGTGGAAGACCCTCATCCACGTCAGCCGGGAAATCAGCGTCAGCGTGCGCGGCGAGATGGGCGGACCGCTGCCGGCCGACACTCTCCTGACGATTGCCGTCGAGCACACCACGCCCGCACGGCGGGCAGGCGTTGACGAAGCCGTCCGCAACGAGTTCCTGCAGCAGGCCGGCGGACGCTTCTACAGCGACCTCGCCCGCTACCGTCTCATCCACGCGCGTCTCGCCCTCATCGCCGACGACCTCGTCGAGGCGGAGGAACTCTGGCTGGCGGCCTGCCGCTTCCTGGTGGCCTACGGCTGGCACAAGGACAACACCGTCTACGAGGTCCTGGATCCGCTGCCCGCCCTGGTCGCTGCGGATCCGGCCCGGGGGCGGGCGCGGGTGGCGCGCATCCAGCCGCTGTGCGAACGCCTTGTCCTTCACACGGACGGCAAGGAGACCAACACCGCCCGTCCGCGGTGGTGGAGCGTCCTGGCCGGGGCAGACCCCGCGGCCCTTGCCGATCTCGCAGCCGCCGGCCTGCTCAGTGACTGCAACGGCCCGAATACCCTCCTCCACGGCGCCCGAGAAGACCTCTGGCGCGCGTGGAGCGACACTGCCGACCCGGTCGCGGCAACCGCGCTCCGCATCACCTTGGACAGCCCGCTCCTCCAAGCCGACGCCGCACTTCTGGACCGGCTCGCCCGGACAATCGGCCCCTCCACGCCCGACGACGTTCCACAACTGCTGCGCCTCGCACTGAGCAGGGCCGACGAGCGGCAAGCGAACCGCGACTCCTCCACCGACGAGACCAGGCCGACCGACGCGCAGCTTGTCGCGGAACTCAACGCCGTCGCCGAACGCATCGGCGCCCCGCAGCTCACCCCCCTGCCCGAACCACTGGTCACCGACGAGTCCCAGAGCCTCCGCAGCACACCAATCCCCGCGCAGCCGGCCGCTCCGCCGCCGACCTCACCTGCCGCCTTGTCGCCCGCGCCCTCCGAGCCGGTCGGCCTGATCCGGGTACTGCGCGCATGGCACCTGAGCCCGTACGGGGCCGGCGCACCACAGCACACGCTCGAACAGATGACAGACCTCGTCGGCGACGGCCTGCTCGACCTGATCACCCGAGGACAGACTGACGAGGCCGCACAAGTCCTGCGCGCCATCGCGGGCCCCTTCGATTTCCGGGACGGCCCGCTCCTGCTGCGCCAACTCGCGGACAAGCTCCACCAGAACGGCCACGACACTCTCGCCGCCGAAGCCTACGCACTGACCTGGGTACGCACCCGCGGACAAGGCGGATGGCTGAACTTCGGAGGCGAGACAGCTCTCGACGCCCTTCGCACGGCCTCTCAACTCGACCCCGCCCTCACCCACCGCGTCATCACCGAAGAGGTCGAAGCAGTGGTGGGCGCTGGCCGGTACGGGACCCACGGCATCACCCAGGCACTGGTCTTCGCCTTCGCCCACCAAGCCCTCGGCCTGCCCCCAAACGGCTCTCTCGACCTGGCCTTCGCCCTTTGGGACGAAGCCGCAACGATCATCGAGAACAGAGCACCCCGCGTCCACGACAGCGACGACCCCCAGCACCCCTACCGCGCCCCTGACAACGACAACGGCACCCCCGCACCCGGCGATCTCGATCGCGCCTTCGCGACCGCGGCACTGGCCGCAGTTGCACACGCGGACCGGGAAGGCAAACGCCGCGCGATGGTTGCGACGCGGTCCCTGATCACGCTGCGCCCCGAAGCCACGGCACCCGCCATGGCCCTCGCACTGGAGCAACTCTCCGATCCGGCGACCCTGATGTGGCTGCTGTGCCTCCTCCATGAGCAGGGCGCCGCAGCCCAACTCGTCGTGGACCACTGCCAGCACGCACTCGAAGCACTGGCCCGCGGACCGCTGCTCACCGTCCGCGCCCTCGCCCGCCGGCTGCTCACCGATGCGGCCGACGTGCCCTTGGGACCCTCGGATCCGGCAGCGCTTACCCCGCTGAGCAGCCTGTGGACCTCCGCTGCGCAGGAAGACAGCCAGAAAGACCACTTCGTGAAGGGGATGGTCGCAGAAGTGGCCCGCGCGCGGCTGAACGAAGCCGAGCAACTGCAGTCCGGGCTGATCCGAGCGGTCCTCGCCAAGGTCCGCCGCGAGCTCGACACCGAGCGCACCATCGAGAGGAACAAGGCCCTGCACCGCGCCAACCGCAGTGCCGACGAGGACGAGCTGCCCGACGCCTACCTCGCCCTCGAAGAGACCATCGAAGAGACGATCCAGACGGTGGCGGCGGGCAGCCGCGCGCACAGACTCTCGCAAGGCCTGGGGACGAGCGACCCGGCCGTCTGGGAGGACCAGCTGGCCGCCGTACTCACAGACCACCCTCGCATCCCGCTGGCCTTCGAAGTAGCACGCTGGCCGCGCCCCGACCTCCGGCTGCCACCCGGCCCCGACGACCCGTCCGACCCGGACACCCCGACGGTTGCAACAACCACCGAGACCACTTCCACACGGCCCCTGGCGCAAGCCGCCGTCCTCACCGGACAGACCCTCCCGGGCTGGCGCATCCTCGCTTCCGTGGAGGAACGCAAGTTCCTGTCACCGGACACTCGCACAACCGGCCTGACCGTCGTGACCTGCTCAGGCCCGGAAGTGACCGACACCGGGAATCAGCAGAGCAGCACCTTCCCCTTCGCGAAGGGAGACCTCGAGGAGTGGTCCCGACGGCCGGGGCAGCACCCCGCCGCTGACACCCCGACGGCCACAGCGCTCCTCGGCCTCGACCGCGCCATGACCGCCGCCGCAGACGCCGCCCAAGGCCTGGGGCTGCCCGGCTTCGCACTGACACCCACCCCGTGGCTGCGGGCCGCACTGTGCCTGACATCCGGAGGCCCGCTGACACTGGACGACGACCATGGTCCGGCCCTGCGGCTCATCTGCTGGCGCGCCGAGTACGAGCGGAGCGCCTACCGCTTGCCGTGGCCACGGACGACCGGCTGCGCAGTCGTGATCCGCCCCGACCTGCTGGACGTCCTGTCCGAACGGGCCTCCGCGCCGATCGTCATCCGAGACACCGTCATACGGCTGGAAGCGGAGCAATGAGGACACCATGGTCGGAAGGAACGGCACCCGGTACCAGGTAACGAGGCCGACCCTTCGATGCCGGGGCCGGGGAGGGGGAGGTGGCTTCGTTCCCGTCCCTCTCGTTCCTCTTCTTGTGGGTGTAGTGGCCCCACGCGCGTTTTGCTAGCCAACCCCAGCCCCACCCTCGCCTTTTTTCCCTTCTCCCCCTCCGTT
>NZ_JBHVJT010000012.1:121214-144074 GCF_042798815.1 Kitasatospora sp. NPDC057738
GTTTTAGTACAAGTCCTCCCTCCCCCCCCTCCCCCTCCCTCCTCTCTTTTCTTTTTCTCTTCCCCCCTTTTTTTTCTTCTCTCCCCGGCATCAGGTGTGCTCGGATCGGGGGCTGGCTCGGCCTGGAGGCTTTTGGAAGCATCACCAGGCGCAGCTCGTTGGGCTTTGCCCGCGGCCCCAGTGATGTCGCGCCGAACGCCGTCTCTCCGACGCCCGACCGGCAGACCCGTTACTTGGAGCCGGCGCAGCTGGCGGGTCCACTGCGGGGTTCCACCATCCACCCGGCGGGTGGTCCCGGCGGCCTTGTGCTGACCACGCAGCGGACAGCCCCTGGATAGAGTCGTACTGGAATACTGGCCCACAGGTCGAGTAGTGCGCAGATGCAGGGGCAAAGATCGGGGGCGCGTGGAGAAGCCGTACAGCTACTGGCGGGTGGTGGGCGGCGCGATGGTGGAGGTGGACCACTCCACGGCTTCGGCCGCGTGGACCCGGGAGGTGTACCCGGCACTGGTCGAGGTCGCCCGGTCCTACCACGCGGTCATCACCTACGGTGCCCTCAGCGAGGTCTTGCAGGAGCGCACCGGTGTGTACACGAGGGTTCCCCCGTTCTTCTGGATCGGCCAGGTACTCGGAAGTGTGGTGCGGGAGGCGCACCGGCGTGGAGACCCACCGCTGACGGCTCTGGTGGTCCGTGTCGACGACGGCATGGTCGGCGACGGCTACGACGAGGTCCTCCAGGTGTCGGGTCTGCCGCCTGCCCCCGACGATCTTGCCCGAGAGAACCACGCGGCTGACGCCCGCCTCGCTTGTTACCGGAGGTTCTGCTCGAATCTGCCAGCTGACGGCGGCACCGCCGCACTCGCGCCGCGCCTCCAGTCCGTGATCGCCCGTCGGCGCGCCGCCAGCGTAGCCGAGCGGCGTTCTCCCGTGTGCCCCCGTTGCTTCGTCGAACTGCCGGTCACGGGGGTCTGTGACAACTGCGGTTGATCCTCCCCCGACAAGGAGTTCCGGCCGGGGCCGGTCACTCCACCGGCGGGGCACGGGCCCGTGCCGCGACCGCAGACTGGATCTCGCCGGGAAGCCTTGCGGCATCGAGCCGTCAGTGGTCCTTCGGCGGCCGGATTCTGTCTGAGGCCCACCGCTGCAGGCGCACCCAGGCGCCTGGTCGCGGGTCGTAGCCAGCTCCTTCTATGCCGCACAGCACGCGCAGGTGCCGAAACCCGTACTCGCGGTTCTCTCCTCGGAGTCGTCGAGCGCTTCCTGCCACAACCGCCAGAACGGCTCCCGATCCATCTGGCTCCGGATTGCCCCAGACCAGTCCCGCCAGGTCGCATCGGACATCCAGCCCTGCTCCCGCAAGTCCGCCTCGTCCTCGCCCAAGCGGAAGTAAAGACGAATCGCTCGCTGCTCCCCCTCCCCCAGTCGCAGCCCCCGATCGCGCCCACACAGGGTGTCAAGGGAGAGGCGATCCAGGAGCTCCCAATACCGGCGGACGTAGAAGTCCTCGAACTCCCGCCGACGCTGCTCTCGGATCCGGTGCACCGAGGTACCAGCGCCCCACAACACGACCAACATGGTCACCGCAGTCGCTACAGCGCTCAGAGTGGATGGGTTCCAGCCCCAGTTCATACCGCGACGCTGCCACCGCTTCCCTTTAGCTGCCACTCAGCCGCATGCCGTTCGGGTCAGCGTGGCTCGGGTCAGTCGCGGCCCGAAGTCTAGGCCGGGCTGCAGTGGTCACCTCCGTCATCCCTCTCAGGCCGAGGTGCCTGTGGCCAGTGACTGTCTGGAGGATGACTGTCGATACACCACTGGCGCGGACGTGACCCCTCGCTCAGCGAACTCGCCGGGGCCGTGGGGCACGTTCTCCGTGATGTCGCCCGTCACCAATCCACCATCACCTGGTCGGGACTCAGCCGCCGGTTGAATCGCGATCTTCCATGGTTGCGGGGATCCGAGCAGCGTGAGCTGCTCACCCGCGTCGACGGTGACACGCCAGCTGGCGAGCCGTTGCTGTCGGCCCTTGTCGTCGCGGGCGACCACGCCCCGACGCGGGTCTACCGCGAGGTCGCGGCTGCGCTCGGCATGGAGCTGCCACACCCGCAGAACGGACTCCAACAGCACTGGCAGATGGACGTCCTGCGGCTGCACTCGCTGTGGCGTCACCGCTGAGCCGACGGCAACACGTGCACCTCACCAAGGCCCACTTGCACGTGCCTCATTTCTGCCGCTGTCCCCACGCTCCGCTACCCAACCTCATGTCTGATCATGACACGCGCACTATTGAGAAGGATCCAGACCACCCGAACTATGCCGGGCTTCCGGCGCACTCCAGTTTCGCTACTCGTGCTTCGAGTTCGGCGGGCAGGTACCAACCTTCGATGGCGGGTGTCATGTAGAGGCGCGCCTCGAGGCCGAGGAGGAGCTGGCGGCGCCTTTCCTGGTCGGCCTGGGTCCAGGCGCCGGCGAAGGTCTCGCCGGTCACGACTTCCACCCAGGCGGAGGGGCGTTGCGGGAGGGCTGCGAGGCGGCGGCGTTCGTCGACGAGGACTTCGAGGGCCTCGGCGTACTCGTCGTCGCCGCCGGGGTAGTCGAACAGGTTGCGGCGCTTCTCCTCCCGGAGGTCCTTCATCGCCACGGTGACGTGATTGAGCTGCTCGGTGTGGTCCTCACCTGGAATGAACCTGCGGACCGTCATTGCCAGGCCAGCCAACCGGTCCACCAGCGCGGCGATCGCCGCGGTGACGCGCTCGCCCTTGACGGACTGGCCCTTGCAGGCGGGTTTGCCGGCCGTCTTCGCGCACCGGTAGTACTCATAGATCTTGCCGTTCTTGGCGAGGTTCACCTGCCGGTAGAACCGGTCACCGCAGCGGTCACAGTGCGCAACGCCGAGCCAGGGCGAGACGCCGTTCGAGCACGGCTTCTGATGAGCGACTCTCAGTCTCTCTTCCCCCCACTGTTCCTCGCAGCTCTCCGTGTGGCGCCCCGGCATTTCGGGAATGAGCGGGTCCGCTATCACAGGGATTTTCGGACAATCGCGAGCTGACTTCACAGCAGAGGGAATGTCTCCATCGCAGGCTCCCCTGGCACCGCTGACCAGCGCCGCCGCTCCTCTTCCATGGCACCTGGGGTGCGCTTCCTTGCCCGTCGCCGCTGCGTGAGGACGGGGAGGCGATTGTCCACTATGCACGCTGGAAGATCAGTTCGATTGCGGAGCTCTAGGGTCAGGGTCCAGCCTTGATCAGCGCACGAGCCACGGGAGTGACTGCCTTTTCCTGTGGGGCGAGAATTCAGCTTGGGGGGAGGATTTGATGGACATCATGCAAGTCGCTGATGCGGGCGCGGCCGCGCTTGTGGTGGAGATGGCCAAGAGCACCTGGGGCACTGCCCGCGACGCGGTGGCCCGGTTCTTCGGCAGAGGCAGTGGGGAGGCAGAGGGTGCTGATGAGGTCGTCGAGCAGGAGCTGCGGCTCATCGACGAGGTGCGTCGCCAACTGCTGGAGGGCCAGGGCCAGGAGGGCCTGGAGGGGCGGCTGCGGGGGCAGCTGACGATCCAGCTCGCTGCCCGTCTGCTCAAGCGCCCGGACGCGGCCGAGGCCCTCCAGGAGCTGATCGACCAAGTGGCGGCCGCCGAGGGCGGTCCGCAAGCCCGCACGAGCGTGCACCACAACACCAACAGCCAGGTCGTGATCGCCTCTGGTGCCATCAACGCCGGCGGCGGTATCCACTACCGGTCCCCGGAGTCGGGCCGGTGAGCGACCACACACCCACCGACGGCGCGGCGCAGGGACCGGCGACCGTGCTCTGGCCCGTCGAGGCGGCCGGCTTGCGAGTGTCGGTTCGCGGCAACACCGGCTCCCAGATCATCGTGGCGGGCGGCTCGGTCACCATGACGGCCAAGCCACTCCTGCCCGCGGCCGACGTCCCGGCTGCCGATCTCGACGCTGTGCGCCTGGCGTGGGTCGACGGTGTACTGACGGGTTCCGGCCAGCCCGTCGTGGCCGAGCTCGTCGCCCGACTCACCGGCGAAGGGCCCGCGCTCGCGGTCATCGACGGCGCAGCCGGTCTGGGGAAGCGCTCCGTCGGTCTGCGTGCCCTGTGGGAGGTGGCCCAGAAGGTCCGCGTCGACGGCGAAGAACCGCTGGCCATACAGGAGGTCAGCCCCGACTGGGAAGACCCGGACTCCCCGGACGCCACCCTTCTGCCAGCCCAGCCCGGCACCGTCTACTTGCTGGACGTCGCCGCCGAGATGAGCGGATGGAGGAACCGCCAGACAGTGGCCGGGCAGTTGCTCGCCCATGCGCAGGCGTTGCGCGACGTGGGGTCGTTCCTGGTCGTCGTCACCGCTGAGCGCACATGGCCTGAGTCCTCCCCGGGACTGGCAGCGGTTGTCACCCACGCCATCACCCGCCCGCCCGCCCTCGCTGTGGCCAGGAAGCACTTGGAGCTCCTGCATCGCAAGGCGGAGCGCCTGTACCTTCTCAACAGCTCGCCGGCGGGCGAGGCAGCCCACCTGCTGACCGCTGGCAGCTCTCCGGCCGACGCCGCCCGCCTGGCACGCCTGCTGGCTACGGCCGACGACTCCGCCACAGGCGTGCGCACGGCCATCGACACCTTCCTGCAGTGGCGCGACCAGGTCCAGAATGTCTTCGAGGCGACCGATGACAACCCGGACGACCGAGCCCTGCTCATCGCCGGTGTCTTCCTCGACGGGCACGACGCCCTCTCGGTCCAGGACGCGGCCCGCGCTCTCCTGAAGGACAACCGGAAGACTGACGTGCGGACCATTCTGACTGGCCCTGACCTGAGGGCGCGACTGGAAAGCGTCGGGGCCCGGGTCCGCGGGCGGACCGTCTCCTTCGACTATCGGCCCGGATACACCCTCTCCGTCGTCCTGCACCTGTGGCAGCAACGCGCCGACATCCATCCCCACCTGCTGGAGTGGCTCGATGCCATGATCCAGCCCAAGCAGCCCGGCGCCGACCGGATCGCCGCCATCAGCGACCTGCTCGTAGCCCTGGCCACCGCGGAGAACGACATCCGTGTCATCGACCGGTTCCACACCTGGATCGACTCCGGACCCGACAGCGCCGAACACCGCGACCTGATCGCACGCATCCTCGGCATCGCCGCCGAATCCGACCTGCTCGGCGCGACCGTACGAGCGCGCCTGCTCGCCTGGGCGCAGGAACCCTCACCAGCCGTGGCCACCACCATCGCCAAGGTCTGCCAGGGCGCCTTCGCGGACCAGTACCCGCGCCAGGCACTCGTGCGGCTTCGGCACGTTCTGGACAGGCCCGAGAAGGACGAGGCCGTGGCCACAGCGCAGGAGGCGCTGCGGGACATCGCCACGCGAGAAGGGCACCTGCCCCGGGTGTGGGCCACAGTCCTCAAGTGGGCCACCGAACGCAAGCACCTCGCCGGCCACCGGGCCTTCCTCGCCCTCTTGGACCCCACCACCGATACCCGCGTCCTTCAGGCCTTGCTGACCTCGGCCCAGAACGATACCGGTGTGAAGGAGGCCCTGGTCCGTGGCTGGAGCGTCGCCTTGGCCGACGACCGGGTGGTCGCCGAGAGCAAGCACCTGCTCACCGCCTGGGCCCAGGCCAAAAGCGCCGGGCTGGTCCCGCCGGGCATCGTCGTCGAGGTGCTGCAGGACGTCGTCGTGCAGCACCTGTACTCCACTCCGGTCGCTGCCCTCATCTTCGGCGAGCCGGGAGTGCCCAACGACGAGGCGGTCATCAGTCTGCGCAAGGAGATCAGGCTCCCCCCGGCCCTGGCGGCAGCCCTCGACGGCGGCCACCCGCACACGGAGGCCTGAGCCGTGCCCTCGTCCTGGTGGACAGGGCACCGGGCACGCCGAAGAATCCGCCGCGAACTGCGGCGGATCGAGGCGAGGCTGCCGAGCTCCTGTCCGGGTATCGGCTTCACTACCCGGATCACCGCGACCGTGATCACCGGCCCGCCCTACCCGGACACCAGCGAAGCGATCGTCGTCGCGGTCCGCACCCTCCTGCGAAAGGCGGCCGCCGACCTCTCCCGCACGTGTGACCCCACCGACCCCGGGACAGCCCAGGACGCCTTGGAGCAGCACCTACGCCAACGCCGCCGACTGGCGACCGAACCGCCGGTCGAATTCACCGCGACCCTCGACCTGCGTCTGTCCGCCGCCGACCAGAGCGCCGTCGAAGCACTGCTTGACGCCCAGCGGACCCAGGCCGTGGCTGACATCCTGCGCCGCCAGAGAACACAAGCGCTGGCGGCGGAGCTGGCCGACCCGGCGGCCGTCCTCGCACGGTGGGCCGACCAGGACCGCGCCGACTGGAGCAAACCGCCGCACAGCGAGGCCGAGAAGCTCTCAGCCGTCTTCGCGCAGTACCGGCCCGCCCACGAGCGGACACTCGACCACGAAGTGCTGGAGGTAGTGCGCGACTTCCTCGCCAGCTTCCCGCACCTGTCACAGAAACAGGTGCTGTACTCCTTCGTGGCCGGCGGCATGGACCACGCCGACCGCCCCCAGCACGCCGCGAAGGCCCGCGAACTCCTGAACGGTCATGCGGCACCGGCTCCGGACGGTGAAACGTGAACCGGCCCGGGCAACGCCGCCGACGGCGCGGAAAAGACCCGTCGACGGGCACGACCATCCTGCGTGTCCTGCTGGCACCATGCACCAGTTGGCGGGCCTGGCGCCTGGTACGCGCTCTGCGAGGAAACGTGTCGTTCGATGCGGCTTGGCGCCGTACCCGGCTCGCACAGCACCCCGACGAACTGCCCTACCTGCTGTCCGATCACCAACGCCCGGCCGATGCCGACACCCCTGCGACCACGAACACGACACAGCGAGCGCCCAGGTCCACCGAACGGTAGTGGCGGGCTCCCTTGGCCGAGCCAAGGGAGCCCGGCAGGCTCGCACCTACCTAGTTGTACTGACCGCTGAGCTTGCTCAACCCCGGAAACCGCCACCTCCACACCCCACTCGCCTACACGCAGATCCGTTCGAGCTGCCCGATCCTGGCCACGAGATCCTTGGGCAAGTACCAGCCTTCGATGGTGGGTGTCATGTAGAGACGGGCCTTGAGGCCGAGAAGGAGCTGGCGCCGGTGCTCCTGGTCGGCCTGGGCCCAGGCGTCGGCGAAGGTCTGGCCGGTCTCGACCTCGACCCAGGCGGAGGGGCGTTGTGGGAGGACGGCGAGGCGGCGGCGTTCGTCGACGAGGACTTCGAGGGCTTCGGAGTACTCGTCGTCGCCGCCGGGGTAGTCGAACAGGTTGCGGCGCTTCTCCTCGCGCAGGTCGCGCATGGCCTGGGTGACGTGGTTGAGCTGTTCGGTGTGGTCCTCGCCGGGGATGAACCTGCGCACCGTCATCGCCAGGCTGGCGAGGCGATCCACGAGGGCGGTGATCGCGGCGGTGACGCGCTCGCTCTTGACGGACTGGCCCTTGCAGGCCGGTTTGCCGGCCGTCTTCGCGCAGCGGTAGTACTCGTAGATGCGACCGTTCTTGGCGAGGTTCACCTGCCGGTAAAACCGGTCCCCGCATCGGTCGCAGTGCGGCACGCCGAGCCAGGGCGAGGCGCCGTTCGAGCGCTCCTTCGTGATGGACCGCTCGTCCATCGCGGCCTGGACTGCGGCCCACTCCTCCTCCGTGAACAGCGGCTTGGCCATCCGGATCGGCAGGCCCTTCGCGTCGCGGGCGATCTTGCGCGCCTTCACCGAGCGACCGGTCAGCTTCAGGCCCATCGTCGCCGGCGAACGCAGGATCTTCCCCACGCTGGTCGGGTTCCAGTGGTTTGACGGCGGCGTCTTCCGCTTGCTCGTGTAGGTGTCACCCTGGTTCTTGTACGCGTGGGTGGCCGGGGTGTCGAAGCCGGCGGCTTCCAGGGCTGTGGCGATCATCCACTGGCTCTGCCCTTCCAGGAGGAGCTTGCTCATGTAGCGGACGGCCTCGGAGGTGACCGGGTCCGGCTCGAGGGTGCGCCCACCACCTGGACGGTCCACGATGCGGTACCCGTACGGCGGCTGCCCACCAGCCCAGCGGTCCGTCTTCCGCAGGTGCTTGTGCGCCGCCGTGACGCGGGCCTTGATCCGCTTGAGCTCCATCTCCGCGAAGATCGACGCCAGCATCAGGAACACCTTCGCCAGCTCGTTCCCGAACGACGACTCCCGCCCCTGCCGGTAGTCCAGCGTGATGCCGTCGTCGGTGAAGACCAGGACCTTGCGGTTCTCCTCCGCCCAGTGGGCGACGTCCGCGCAGTCCTTGGCCGACCTGAACGCCCGGTCGACCTTGGCCCACACCATCGCGTCCCACTCGCCCTGCCGCTCGGTCAGCCACGGCCCAAGGTCCGGGCGCTTCCATGGAGTGATCTCCGCGGAGACGTCCAGGTCCTCGAAGGACCCGACGATCTCCCACTCCTTCGAGACCGCGTGCCGTGTCGCGGACTCCGCCTGCACCAGGTGCGACACCTTGCCCTCATCCCCGTGCGTATCCGACACGCGCGAACCCACCACCGCCCGAACCGGCACCGAAGCCGTCATGATGCTCACAGGAGGTCCCCTAGCGCCCAGGCCAGCGAGCACCCTCGAACAGGCTGCACTCGAACGGGTGGACCTTTTTCGAAAAGGTGTCGTTCCGCTGGCGCATCGACCTGGTTGTTTCCACGAAAACCCTGGCCGACAAAGCCGTCGAGGCCTACGTCGAACGCGCCGCCACCCACGCCGAGCGGTGGTCCGACCACGCACCCGTCACCGCAGTGTTCGACTTCGAGCGATAACTGAATAGCCAAACGACAATGGCCTCCAAGCCGGGTCTCGTGGCTAATCAGCAGCAACTTCATGACGGCGGTACCCGGACGTGAGCACCTCGACTCAGAACCCCCTGCATGCGAGACAGCTCCGCGGGCGGACCGATGCTCTGGCCGGCCGACGAGCCGTGGCCCGTGTGTACGCACCCGCGCAAGCAGAGCACGGGTGAGCGGATGGAGGAGGTCCGGCTCCGGCGGCAGATTCTGACCAAGGCCTGGGGCGCACTCTCGAGGACGGAATCGACCCCGGGCTGACGGACCCCGAGCGGGAGGTTCTGGCTTCGCTGGACGGCATGCCCCATGGCTGGCGAGAACCGACCCAATCCCCATGACAGCTGTCGCGCAGCTGTACCGGCGGGACGTGCCCGACCTGGCCGGCGGGGCCCACCGACTGCGGCCTGCTCCAGGTGTCTGGTGCCGTTCGACGCTCGGCGGCGATCGTAGGCGGGCAGGCCTGCCTACGATCGCCGGTAGGAGGTGAAGTCCGGGCCGGTTGTACTGCGTGGGGTGTCGGGCAGGGTGGGGGTGCCGACGAGTTCCAGGGCGGCGTCGACGCCCTGCGGGTATAACTTCCGTACGGCGTCGGAGATTTCGCCGGTGTCCAGGAGCGGGTGGTCGATGCCTCGGCGCTCGAGGTCGTCGAGCCGGTCCGAACGACGGGTGGTGGCAAGGACTGAAATTCCGCCCTGGGGCTGGACACCTGGAGGCTGGGACATGTGAGCCCGGAGGAAACAGTTTCAGGTGGGAAGCAACGGCAACATGAGTAAGCGGTACACGGCGGAGTTCAAGAGGGACGCGGTCGCGCTCGTCCGGTCTTCTCCGCACCGGAACGTCACCGAGATCGCCCGGGAGCTGGGGGTCAGCCCGGAGGGGCTGCGGGGCTGGGTCAAGCAGGACCGCACCGATCGGGGCGAGGGCCGGCCCGGTGACCTGACCAGCCCCGAGCGCGAGGAGCTCGCCCGACTTCGTCGGCAGAACCTCGAGCAGCAGAAGACGATCGAGATCCTGCGCAAGGCGGCCGCCTATTTCGCGGCCGAGACGAATCGGTGATCCGCTTCCGTTTCGTTGAGGACCACCATGGCGCCTTCGGCGTCAAGCGGATCTGCCGGGCGCTGGGGATCGCCCGCTCCTCCTTCTACGCCTGGCGGGCCCGCGAACAGGACCGTCGCGCCCGCGAACGGGCCGAAGACCTCCTGGCCGCCGAGATCGCGGTGATCCACCTCGCCTCCCGGGGCGCCTACGGCGTCCGCGCGTTCACGCGGAACGACACCCTCGCAGCGTAGACGGAGAGCGTCCAACCGCAGGGTGGAACTTCACTACGGCGCTTTCCCCACCGGCCCGGACCTTCTCACCACTCGACCAGCGCGAATCCCGCCGACATACCGCCGCCGAAGCCGGCCAGGAGGATCAGGTCGCCGGGGGTGAAGGCGCCAGCGCGGGCGGCCGCGTCCAGGGTGATCGGGATGGAGGCGGCTCCCGTGTTGGCGTAGTGCGTCAGGGTGCGGTGCATGGTCGCGCGAGGCAGTGCCAGGTCGGCGAAGACGCTGTCCAGCATGGTGCCGTTGGCCTGGTGCGGTACGAAGTGGTCGATGTCGCCGGGCGCGACACCGCATTCGTGCAGGAATCCCTTGACCAGCTGCGGCAGGTGGTCACCGACGAAGTTCCGCACGCCTCGCCCGTCCATCGCGAAGTACTGGAGCCCTGCGTCGAGGACCGTCTGGTCCACCGGCATGCGGCTGCCGCCGGCGGGCACCTCGATGAGCCCCGACAGTTCGCCGAACGAGTGCAGTGAGAGGTGCCGGACACGTGGTCCGTGGTCGACCGGCGCCCCCAGGACCACGGCTCCGGCGCCGTCCCCGAACAGGATCACGGTCCTGCGGTCGGCCCGGTTCAGGATGCGGGAGTACAGGTCCGCACCGATGACCAGCGCATGGCCGCCGGTGCGGGCGAGTACGCCCTCGGCCGCGGAGAGCGCGAACACCGTGCCGGAGCAGACCGCGTTGACGTCGAACGCGGCCGCGCCGCTCGCGCCGAGCCGCTGCTGGACGTAGGCGGCGGTGGGCGGTTGCGGCCGGTCGGGTGTGGACGTGGCGACCACGATCACGGACAGCTCCTCGGCGGAGATGCCGGCCGACCTCAGCGCGGCACGCCCCGCGGCGGTGGCCATGTCCGAGGTGGCCTGGCCGTCGGCAGCCCATCGCCGTTCCCGGATGCCGGTCCTGTCGGTGATCCACGCGTCGTCGACCCCCGCCGCCGCCGCGGCCTCGTCATTGGACACGATTCGCTCCGGCACATAGGCACCCGTACCGAGAATCCTGACGTCGGTCATACGGCTGCCCTCCCCTCAAATGGATGGAGAACGGTGTGTGTAGAACTGGCCTGCGGCCGTGGCGGGCGCGTGCGGGAGCAGCCGCGGAGGCTGCCCCCGCACGCATGGGACCGCAGGTGTTCGGGATCGCAGGTGTTCTAGCGCGCCTGGTAGATGCGCTTGTGACCGCTGACGCCGGCCAGCCGGAAGGGCCCGGTGGTCTGCTGCGGGGTGGGGTGGTCTCCTCCGTCGGCCGGGAAGGACCACTCGTGCAGCTCGCGATAGCGGGCGTGGTCGACCGGCTTGCGCCTGGCTATCGCCGCCAGGTTCGCTGCGGTCCGCAGGTGTTCGCGGTAGCCGGGGACGGCCGTGCCCGCGAAGAACTCGGCGACGCTGCCGGAACCGTAGCTGAGGAAGCCGATGGGCCGGTCGGTCAGGTCGTCCGCCTGGTCGAGCAGCGCGGCGAGAGCGAGGTACACCGAGGCGGTGTAGCTGTTGCCGATGGAGGTGTTGTAGGCCACGGTCTGCCCGATGGCGTGCTCGATGTCGGCCTGGTCGGCGCTGTGGCCCGCGTGGTTGAGCAGGTGGCGGTGTGCCTTGTAGGCCATCTTTGTGAACGGCTGGTGGTAGCAGAACGCGGCGAACTCGTCGAGTGTGCGCCCGCCCTGCTCGCCGTAGTCCTTCCAGCTGCCTGCGACCGCCTGCAGGTACGCTTCGACGGATTCCTGCCCGTCGACGAGGGCGGTGGTGCGGTAGTTCGGCCGCCAGAAGTCCATCACGTCGGCGGTGAACAGGCCCGAGGCGTTCTCGATGCAGACCAGGGCGGGGTCGGCGCTGACCAGCATCGCCACCGCGGCGGCACCCTGGGTCGCCTCGCCGGGGCTGTCCAGTTCGTACTTGGAGACGTCGCTCGCGATCACCAGGACCTGCTGGTCGGGGTCGCGTCGTACGAGTCCGATGGCGAATTGCAGGGCGGCCGTGGCTCCGTAGCAGGCCTGCTTCAGTTCGACGACGCGGCAGGCCGATTGCAGGCCGAGCAGTGAATGCACGTAGATGCCGGCGGACTTCGCCTGGTCGATCGAGGATTCCGTCGCGAAGACCACCGTCCGGATCCGTTCGGAACCGTGCCGGGCGATGATCGGGGCCGCGGCGGCGGCCCCCAGGGTCACGATGTCCTCGTCCGCGGCGCACACGCTCATCGACCGCTGGCCGATGCCTATGTGGTACTTGCCGATCTCCGTGCCGTTGTACTCGGCGAGTGCCGCGTGCGACAGGACGTATTCGGTCGTCGCGAAGGAGAGATCGTGGATTCCGAAGGAAGCGGCGTTGGACATGTTCAGGCACCGACCTTTGCTGTCTTGTTGTCGCGCTCCAGTTCGACGTGTGCACGCATGAGTTCACCCGGGTTGGTCTGCGCCGCGAGCAGCGAGAGCTCGCCGCAGAGGACCGTCGCCGCCGCGATGACGGCGAGCCGGCGCGCGTTCTCGCCGGGGGCGCGGTCCGCGCGGCAGCCGAGGCGGGTCAGGTTCGTCTCCACGAACTCCAGGCCCTTGCCGTTGCCCACGGTGCCGACGATCAGGTTGGGCAGATTGCAGGAGAAGTAGAGGTCACCGTCGCGGTCCTCGGCCAGGGTGACGCCCTGGGAGCCCTCGACGATGTTGGCCGCGTCCTGCCCGGTGGCCAGGTAGAAGCCGAGCAGCATGTTGGCGTAGTGGGCGTTGGCCGAGCGGATGCCGCCGGCCAGCAGGGTCCCGAGCAGGTTCTTGCGGATGTTCAGCTGGACGATCCTGGCGGCAGTGGTGTGCAGGACGCCTTCCACCACGTCGCGCGGGACGAGCAGTTCCGTGACCACGTTCTTCCCGCGGCCGAGGATGCCGTTGATCGCGGTCGCCTTCTTGTCCGTGCAGTAGTTCCCGGAGATCGATCCGTAGGAGATTCCCGGAACGGTCCGCAGCAGGTGCGTCAGCAGATTGTCGGAGGCGAGCGTGGCCATGTTGTGGCCGGAGGCGTCGCCGGTGCTGAACTCGAACCGGATGAACAGCAGGTTGCCCGCGATCTCGTGCCGGACGGTGAGCAGCTCGGCGAACCGGCTACAGCTGCGGACCACGGCGCGCAGTTCCTCGATCTGCGCCTCGATGGCGCGGGCGGCCGTGTACGCGGTCTGGGCGTCGGTCGCCTCGACGAGCACCGAGCGGGTCATGCGCTCGTCAACGAGGGTGGCGACGATGCCCTGCTCGGTGAGCATGGACACCTTCGCGCCGCGGCCCACGGAGGGCCACAGCGGTGTCTCGTAGGTGGCGAGGGGAACGTGGGTCTCGGTGTTGGCGACGTTCCCGGAGACTCGAAGGGGTCCGACCCACTTCATGGGGACCCTGGCAATGGCGTGTGTGTCGGTCACTGTGCTTTTCCTGTCGCGTTGTGAAGGGTGTCGGCCGATCGGGAACGCCGGGCGAGTCGCCCCGTGTCGATGCCCCGGTCGGTGCAGAAGGAACGGAGGGTGCCGTGGATGATCAGGTCGTTGCTCGCGAGGTCCGCGGGAGTGCGCGCGCCGAGCATGGTCTGGAGGGCCGCGAGCTGGTCCAGCCAGTTCGTGAGCTGCTCGATCAGCGCCTCGGGACCGCCGTCGAGCAGGGTGCGCAGGAACACTCCGGAGGCCCCGACGCCGGAGGCGCCCAGGGCCAGGGCGCGGGCGACGTCGAGGGGATGGCGGACGCCGCCGGAGGCGAGCACGGGAAGACCGGCGCTCTGAGCGTCCAGGAGACAGGCGGCGGTGGACTGGCCCCAGTCGTGGAGGAACGCGTAGTCGCCGAGCGGTCGCCGGCCGTTCTCGATCCGGGCGAAGTCGGTGCCGCCCCGGCCGCCGACGTCCGCCGCGTGGACCCCCAGTTGTCGCAGCAGCAGGACGGTTTCCCGGCTCAGGCCGTTGCCGACCTCCTTGACGATCACGGGTACGTCAACGGCCGCCGCGATCTTCTCGATCTGCGGGACCCAGGACCCGAAGGACCGGTCGCCTTCCGGCATGGCCGTTTCCTGCGCCGTGTTGACGTGGATCTGCAGGGCGTCGGCCTCCAGCAGATCGAGGGCACGCCGGGTGTCGTCGACCGATGCCGTCGCGTTGACATTTGCTATGACAAAACCGTGGGGGTTCTCCTGGCGCAGGACGCGGAAGGTGTCGGCGCACGTCGGGTCCTTCAAGTAGGCGTGCATCGAGCCCGACGCGATGGGTACCCCGGTCTCGCGGGCCGCTATCGCCAGACCTCGGTTGATGACGCCGGTCTTGGCGGTCCCGCCGGTCATCGCGTTGATGTAGAGCGGCACCTGCCAGGAGATCCCGGCGAAGGTCGTGTCCAGGGACACCTGCGGCCGGTCGATGCCGGCCAGGGCGTGATGGACGAAGGACACCTCGTCGAACTGGTTGATCCCGCTGCGGGTGTCCTGCTGCTCGATGGCGAGCCGGACGTGGTCGTCCTTGCGCTGAGCGCTCATTTCTCGGTCCCTTCCGGGGCGGGCCGGACGGGCAGGGGCAGCACCCCGGCCGCGGCCCACCGCTGCCGTACATGTGAGATGTCGTGCATGGCCTCGGCATCGAGCAGCGCGATGCCGCAGTCGCCGCCGCCCGCGCCCGACGGCTTGGCGGCACCGCCGACGGTTTCGGCGACCGTGCACAGGGCCGTCAGCTCGGGTGTGAAGATGCCGAGCCCGACTTCGTCGTCGAGGCGGGCCAACTCCCGCCGGGCACGGCGGATCTGGTACAGCAGGCTTTGGTCGTCGCCGGCCTCGAGAGCGGTGATCGAGGCGCGTACGAAGTCGGTGGAGGTCTCCACGAACGCGCGGTGCGACGCGGTGCCGCGCCAGATCCGGCGGTGCAGACCGGACACGAGCGAGGCGGTGGAGGCCGGGTTGCCGGTCCAGCCGACTTCGAGGGCGAGGCCGCGCGGGGCCGGAAGCCTCCGGACCGAGTGGCCCGGCCAGGGCGTGCGCAACGCCTCCTCGACGCCGTACCGGCGGGTGAGGTCGAGCACGAAGGCCCGGTCGGGTGCCTGGTACGCGATCCAGCCGCCCCAGGTACTGGCGGCGAGGTCACCGCCGGAGCCCACGGGGTCGATCCCGACCGAGGAGATCACGGCCAGGCGGTACCGGGCGTCAGGTGAGAGGTCCAGTCCGCACAGGGACGTGATGGCGTCGATCGTGGCCACGGTCACCGCGCCGCTCGACCCCAGGCCGTACTTGCGGCCGTTGTCATGCAGCCGGCTGCCGATCGAGAGGTCCAGCCCGGGCATGGGCAGGCCGCGTTCGGCCAGCAGTCGTCCCACGGTCTCGACCGCTGCCACCACGTGCCCCAGTGCGCCCCGCGCGCCGTGTCCGTCGGCTTCCCCGTTCTCCGTGCCGGGAGCGTGGAGCCGGCCGTCGAGCCATCGCCAGTTCACCGCCCGGGGGACGAGATCGGAGGAGATCACGATGTCGGCCGTTTCGGAGAGGGTCACCGTGGCGGTGATCTCCCGGTCCACGGCCACCACGATGGCCGGGGTACCGGGCTCCACCACCGCGTACTCGCCCGTGACGAACAGCTTGCCGGGCGCACTGCGGACGACCGTTCGCCCGGAGGTCATCGTCCGCCCGCGTCCACCAGGCGGGCGCCCTGTCCGGGCCCGGCGATGTGCACGGTGCCGCCCGCGGCAGCGTCGCGCACGGCCTCGGCGACCCGGTCGGCGTCCGTACGACGGCAGAGCACCTTGACGTTCGGTCCGGCGTCCATGGTCGCGTAGGCCGGTATGCCGTCGCGCCGCAGCCCCAGCACGCTGTCGAGGACGGTGAGCGAGGCGGGCGCGAGGTAGCGCACTGCAGGGCGCGCGCCCAGCATGGTCGCGTGCATGCCGAGAGAGTTGCGCTCAGCGATCTCACCCACCGTGTCGAGGTCGCCGCGCAGGAGCGCCGCCCTCATCTCGGTCAAGTCGTCCCGGCTCGACGCGGCCCAAGGCTCGAACAGGGGCGAGGTCTCGACGGTGCGGCGCATCGCCGCGCGACTGGACACCTCCTTGGGGCCAGCGTTGACCACCGCGATGACCAGTGCGGGGTCGAGGTCGCCCGTCCGTACCGGCTCGGCGTAGGAGCTGAGGTCGGCCTCCGCGGGCGGCGCCGTGGGGTTGCCAGCGTTCCAGACGGCGAAGCCGCCGAAGATCGACCGCGAGGCCGAGCCGGAACCGCGGCGGGCCAGGCGGGAGAGACCGGTGCCGTCGAGGTCCAGTCCGTACGCGGCGGCGGCGGCGACGGCGAGCGCGGCGAAGCCGCTGGCGGAGGACGCCAGGCCCGCCCCGGTGGGTACGGTGTTGCGGGTGTCGACGACGGCCCGGTGCGTGAGCCCGGCCCGCCGGCGCACCAGGTCGAGGAACCCGGCGATGCGCCGCCGCTCCTCGCCCGCCGCGGGTACGCCGTTGAAGGTCACTTCGTCGTCCGAAGCCTCGGCGTCGAGGTGGACCCGGGTGGTCGTGGGGAAGATGTCAAGAGTCATCGACAGACTGCTGGTCCACGGCAGGAAGAGGCGCTCGTCGCGCTTCCCCCAGTACTTGATCAGCGCGATGTTCGGGTGCGCGACGGCGGTGGCCCCGTTCGCGCCCTGCCGGTCCTGCAGGCGGCGCACGGTGATCTGTTGCTCAGACATGCGTGACGAGCCTCCTCAGTGGGACGATCCACGTCTGCACGGCCCCCGCTTCGTGCAGCCGCCGGGTGACCTCTCTCGCCTGCTCGGGCTGGGTCAGAGCGAGCACGCAGCCGCCCAGTCCACCCCCGGTGATCTTGGCGCCGAGGCTTCCTGCGGCGAGCGCGGCACTCACCATCCCCTCGATCCGGTCAGTGCTCAGCCCGGCCTCGCGGAGCATTCCGTGGTACTCCGTCAGCAGGAAGCCGAGCTCCTCCGGCCGGCCGGCGGCGAGGGTGGTCACGGCTTCGCTGGTCAGTTCCGACGCCCGGCGGACGAACCGCTCCTGTGCTCCGGCGTGGAGTCGGAACCTCTCCCGCAGCTTGTCGACCGCTTCCTTGGTGCTGCCGACGGTGCCGCTGTCCGCGATGACAAACAACGCGTCGCAGCCCACCAGCAGCGTGCGGGCCTCGCCCGCGTGGAACAGCAACGGCGCGCTCGCGCCGACGGTGATGGCGTCGACGCCGCTGGCCTTGCCGTGCACCACGTTCTCGGCGGTCTGCACCAGGTCGAACACCGTCCGCTGCGAGACCTCGCGGCCGCAGAGGTCGGCCAGGGCGAGGACGACGGCACGGGCGCAGGCCGCGCTGGAGCCGAGCCCCCTGCCGAGCGGGATCGAACCGTCGATGATCACATCGAGATGCTGGCCGTCGTCGATGCCCGTGGATGCCCTGAAGTCGGTGGTCAGCCGACGCAGCCCCTCGGATGCCTGCGTTCCGACCTCCTTCCAGGCGGATCCGGTCATCGTGAAGGACACACCTGCCGGTTCTTCACCGCGGGTGGAGAACCCGACGCTGGCGGTGATCGACAGCTGCGGAACGGGCAGGGCGAGCGCCGGGGCTCCGTAGACGACCGCGTGCTCCCCCAGCAATATGGCCTTGGCATGGGCGTGGCCGGTGCCGACCGAGCGAGCACGGCGGCTGTCCGCTGTCCCTGCCACCGAGGCCGGTGGAGTCGACGTGCTCAGCTCCCCTTGTCGAAATTCCATTGAGATCGCGTCATCCAGATTTCTAGGAAGGAATGAAGTAAGCCCGTTCGACCGCGCGCCGCGTCATGCCCGGGCCACCCCCGGACCACCGTGGCCGGCGGTCGCGGCCGCCGGCCCGAGCGATGTCATCGCGCAGGGCGGGCCAGGGCGTCGAGCCGCACCCGACGGTGCGTGCTCGCGGAACCGCGTCCCTGGCGGGTGCCGGGCCGGTTCTCCCCCGGTCGCCCCCGGCAGCGGGTTCCGGACGGGGTGGGCTCGCGAGGCGAGCGACGCGTGTGGCGGCGCCGGGACGGTGGCGACCCGCGCCGACGTGGTGCTCAGGTGGTCCGGAGTGTCGTGGTGGTGACGAAGGTTTCGAGGGTCTTCCTGACCTCGTCCGGGAACGGGGTCTCGTCCAGGACCCGCCGGGCACGCTGCACACGATCGGTGATCATCTGCTCTACCTTGTCGGCGGCGCCCGTGGCCCGCAGGATCCCGCGAACCGTCTCGGCGCCTGCCTCGTCCAGGTCCGGGTCGCCGACCAGGGACCTCAGCACCCGCGCCTGCTCGGCGCCGGCGGCGTGGAGGGCGTGTGCCATCAGAGCGGTCGCCTTGCCCTCCCGCAGGTCGTCCAGGACCGACTTGCCGGTCTTGGACGGGTCGCCGAAGACGCCGAGGAGGTCGTCGCGCAATTGGAAGGCCTCGCCGATCGGAAGGGCGTAGGCGGTGAAGACGTCCAGCAGGGCCTGGTCCGCTCCGGCAAGGACCGCGCCGATGTGCAGCGGCCGCTCCACGGTGTACTTCGCCGTCTTGTAGCGGATCACGGCCAGCGACCGTTCGACGTCCTCGTTGGGCTTCCCGGTGGCCAGCAGGTCCAGGTACTGACCGATCATCACCTCGGTGCGCATGGCGTCCAGCAGCGGTCGGACGGCGACCAATCGCTCGTGCTCGATGCCGCTGGAGTACAGCAGCTCGTCCGACCACACCATGACCAGGTCGCCGAGCAGGATCGCGCTATTGGTGCCGAACCGCTCGGCGGTCGTGGCGTCCGCACCCGTCTCCAGCGTCCGGTGGAGGGTCGGACGGCCACGCCGGGTGTCGGAGGCGTCCATCACGTCGTCGTGGATGAGGGTGAAGGCGTGGAAGAGTTCGAGCGAGGCCGCCGCGCCGATGACGGGCCCCGTGTCGCCGTATCCGCCCGCCGCGTGCCAGCCCACCATGCACAAGAGCGGCCGGATGCGCTTGCCGCCGGCGGTCAGGAAGCCACGCAGGTGCTCGATGAGCGAGACCAGGTGGGGTTGCCTGTCGCAGTTGGCGTCGAGGAAGGCGTTCAATCGCTCGTCGATCAGGCCGCGCAGATGAACCGAGTCCAGGGCGTCGGCTCCCAGCTCGCGAAGGCTGGTGATCGAGTTCATGTCGTTACTCCTGTTCGTCAAGACCATGTGGCCGCGTCCGCGAGGACGTGGCATGGGAGGGAAAGCGCCGAGAGGCATCACTTTCCGGCCGGGCGAAGGAGGGTCCCGGCAGTCGCCGGGCCGCACCGCAGGTGCGGGTCGCCGAGGGAGGGGCGAGTGGTGGGTGTTCGGGCCGCGCCGGATGGCATGCCCTCCGTACATGCGGGTTCACATGGTGGAGGGCATGCCGGGCAGGGGTGGGCCCGGTGCGGCACCCGCCGGGCCCCTGTCGGTCGAACGGAACGGGTTCAGCTCGCGGCGGACTGCGGCTCGCGTGCCGGCTGCCGACGGGTCGGCACCACCGTGAGCTGGTCGGGACGCAGGCTCATCCGCACGAGGGCGCGCGTGGGGCGGGTGCCCGGGGCGCGGTCCAGCTTCCAGTACTGGGCCACGGTGGCCACGATGACCTGGGCCTCGGTGAGGGCGAACGCGTCACCGATGCACTTGCGGTTCCCGGCGCCGAAGGGCAAGTAGGCGCCCTTGCGCGGAGTGGTCGACATGGTGAGCCACCGGTCCGGCTCGAAGCTGTCGGGGGCGTCGAAGTAGCGGGCGTCCCGGTTCAGCAGGAAGGGACTGTACGACAGCTCGGTGCCGGCCGGCACGGGCAGCCCGCCGAGCGTGGTGTCGACAGCGGCACGACGGCTGAGCAGCCAGGCCGGCGGGTAGAGGCGCAGACCCTCGGCGACGACGTTGCGGGTGTACAGCAGCTTCTTCAGGTCCTCGGCCGTCACCGGGCGGCCGGCCAGCACCTCGTCGAGCTCCGCGTGCAACTTGGCGGCGACCTGCGGGTTCTCGTGCAGCAGGTGGAAGATCCACGACATCAGGACGGCGGTGGTCTCCGCGCCTCCGAGGAGCAGGGTGATGGACTGGTCGTGCAGCTCCTGGTCGGTGAAGCGGTGCCCCTCCTCGTCGACCTCCGTCATCATCGTGCGCAACAGACCGCCGCCGTCGCCCGAGCGGCGGTAGCGGTCGATGGTCTCGTTCACCACCTGGTGCAGCTGCGCCTCCGCCCGCTTGTAGCGCTGGTTGCCGGGAGTGGGCAGGAAGGACAGCGCCGGCAGCGGGTTGAGCATGCGGAAGAACATGCCGTCGATCACGGTGTTCAGGGCCGTCGGGAGACCGTGGTGACCGCCCCGGCGCACCTCGCCCTCACCGGGCTCGGAGAAGAGGCAGCTCAGCGCCACGTCGGCGCTGAGGTTGCCCATCTGCATCAGGAGGTCGACGTTCTTGCCTTCCGGCCATTCATGAGCCGACACGGCTGCCTGCTTCTGCATGATGCCGACGTACTCGGCGATGCGCGCAGGGTGGAAGGACGGCTGGATCAGGCGTCGCTGCTTGCGATGGACGAGGCCGTCGACCGTGACCAGCCCGTCTCCGAGGACCGTGCGCACGCGGTCCATCACGGGACCGCCCTTGACGAAGTCCTTGACCTTGTCGGTCAGCATCTCGTGGACCAGATCAGGGTGGCACGCGATGTACATGGGGGTCGGCCCCACCATGATCTTCACGAGATCGCCCTGCTCGGGCAGTGATCGGAGGAAGGTGAGCGGGTCGCTGCGAAGCTGATTCGCGTGCCCGAGCACGGGCAGGGCATTCGGTGCGCTGCCCTTCGTGTAGCTGCGGGTTTCCTGGCCTGTCACGGAACAAACCTCCATGCGGTTAGTGGCGAACTTGTGGACCTGTCGGACTTTGCTTCGCCGCTGTCACTTCTCCAACTGGTCCCACCACCAGGCGATCTGTGGAATCGGCAGGGGCGCAGGGTTGGCGTCAGCCGGCTCGTCGACCCAGAGCAGGCCGTAGCCACCGAAGTCCTGTTCTTCGCCGGTCTCCGGGTCGACAGGCGCGCAGTAACGGGTGGTGAAGTCCGCCCAGATGATGTGCCCGCGAATCCAGTAACCGATCTCGTGGACGTATCGTCGCAGTTCCGGGCGGGCGGTCGCGGAAACCTGGTCACGCAGATTCAGATAAAGGGACATGATTCGGTCGCGCAGCGCGCGGACCTCGGCGACCGCTTCCTCGGGCGTGCATTGCCGGTCGCGCACCATGATGCTGATGGCGTTCTGGTCGAACAATCCCTGGAGATTCTCCCGGTGAATGGAGATCAGGTCGTTGTCGAGACCGACGATGACGGATACGGCTTCGGAGGCGGCGCGCACCCGGGGATCGAGGCGTTCGGCTGCGGTCAGTTCGTAGCCGCCGCCGATCGGAGTGAGTGCGGTCAGCCAGGGGCCGGCCACATCGTTGCCACGCATGATCAGGTAGTCGCCCAGTTCGGGGAGTTCACCGAGGCTCTGGTTCGCACATTTCCACAGCACGCCGTCGAAGTAGCTGCAGAAACCCTGGCGCAGGTGCTCGAGCTGGCCCGGGGTCGACACGGTGGAGATGTGGTTCCAGAAGTCCTGGAAGGAGGAGAGGTACGCGTCTCCGGGCGGCACGACGGACTTGGGCGAGGCGAGGATGTGCTTGAGACGGCTGACGTGGACCGTCAGCGGTGCGGGCTGGTCCAGCCCCGGGATCACGTCGAGGTCGTCGTCCCAGGCGCCGCCCCAGTACATGACATAGGTGATGATCTCGGCGCACCGGTCGAGGACGTACGGCATGCAGTGTGCGGTGTACGAACCCGCATTCATGCGCGGCAGCCAGTCACCCTCCTTGCGGAACCCTTGCCGGAACATCCAGGCGACGGCGCCGGCATCTATTTCCTCCGGCTTGTCGTACACGGCGTCGGGCAAAGGGCAGAAAAATGGCGGAACGCCAAGTGTGCGGCGCACGGTTGTCATGCCAAAAATCCCTTCGGGCAGGACTGAGCGGCAGGAATGTCACAGTAATGCTGGGGTGGCCCCCGGAATAAACCCGGAGCATTGGACGGCCTTGGGCGACGGGGCTGTGTGCGACCCACTACGGACCCCAAATGGCGCGGACTCGAGGAACAGCACTCAATGTCAGCGCCTCAACCCCCCGCGGCATTCATTGACGTCCCACTGCCGCACCCCTCGGCAGTCATCGACGTCTCGCTGCCGTCCCCCCTCGGCAGTCCTCGATGCCTCACTGCCGTCAGAAACTGAACAGGACAGTTAGATTCGGGGAATACGGGACATGCGAGTCCTCCTGAGTCGTCCGCCGGCGGCCCCGTCCGGAAGCCGCCGAGTCCGTGACCGGACCTGATATACGGTCAGGGATACTGGTAGACACACGATCAACGACCTCGTCGGCATGCAGTCAACGCCCTGGTCAACACGGTCGCGGCACCCCGGGCAGCACCTGAGCCCAGCGTCCCGGCAGACAATCGATGGACAACGGGCCGGCAACAAGGCGCGGCCGTCAGCGTCGGCGGCGGGGAGCCCGCTCGGTGATCCGCTCCACCAGCACGGCCCGACGGACGCGGCGGGGCGGCACCGGTGTGAATCCGCGGCACGAAGAGCCCGCCAGCCGGGCACGAAGGGGCAGGGCTGCTCATGCTGGTGGGCATGTCTCATCACCTCAGCGGCCCCAACCTCCGCTCCCCTGGACGACGCCCGCCTCGACATGACGGACCTGTTCGCCTTCACCGTGCCTGACCTTCGGACCGTGCTGATCCTGAACGTCAACCCGGTCGCCCCCATCGGCGGCCAGGCGTTCCACCCGGACGCCGTCTACCTG
>NZ_JBHVJT010000013.1:0-43694 GCF_042798815.1 Kitasatospora sp. NPDC057738
CACCGGCCCAGCAGGAGAAGGGCCGGCAGAGCGTGCATGCCCCCGGACGCCCGCCCGAGCCACCCGCCGCGGCACGGGCCCGGGCTGCGGCGGGACGCCCCGGCGCGCAGGCCGCCGGGGCCGCCGGACGGCGACCCCAGGGACCGGCCGCGCCCGCACCGCGGCCCGAAGCCACACCGGTGACCCGCCCGCTGCGGGCGCGTCCGGACCGTCCGCAGACCCCGCCCCCGGGCCGCCCCGGCCCCCACGACCGGGCACGCCCCCGGGACCGCCAGCACACCCCCGCCCCCGGCGGGCGGCCCGGCACCGCCCGGCAGCGGCTGCTCCGGCAGCGGCTGGTGGTCTTCGTCACCGTGACCATCGGGGTGGCGCTGGCCATCGCGGCGGCGCAGGGCTGCGAGAACCGGGACAACCGGAGCGTGCGGCCACCGAGCGCGGTGGTGGTGAATACGGGCTCCGGCGGCGAACAGGCGGTGCCGGGGACCTCGGCCGACGTCGTGCCGCAGTCCTCGACCGCGCCACAGGCCTCGACCGCGCCGCTCCCGGCGGCGGCGCGCGGTGGCGCGGACAGCGGGCTGACAGCCCCGCAGGCGCCCGTGCCACCGGTGGACTGGCCCAACCGCGGCTACCCCGACGGGGCCGGCGGACCGGCCGTCGCCCTGCAGAACGGGCACTCGGTCGGGCCCGGGCCGCAGGTCACGCTGAGCGCGGTGCTACCGGCCCGGTACAAGGGCCTGCCGGCCGCGGTGGTCGTCCTGCGGCGGGCGGAGGGTTCGACCCAGGTCGACCTCGTCCAGCTCTACACCTTCACCGGGGAAACCCCGGTCGCCACCACCTCCCGCACCTCGGTGGCGGACCCGCAGGCGGCGGCCACCTGGCGACTGGACGGCAGCACGGTCGTCCGCGAGGAACGCTCGGCCGTCACCGGCGCCGTCGCCTCCACCCGCTACACCGTCCGCCCCGACGGCACCCTCGACGAATCCTGGCCCGGCGCCACCACCCCACCCCCCGCCGCCGCCCCGGCCCCACCCACCTCCCCCACCGGCTGAAGCCACCCGGGCCCCGTCCGCACCACGACGGCCGACGCGAGAAGTCGGGCGGGCCGACTTCTCATGCGGCTCGGCCCCGGAAGACGCTGCGGGCGAGCGCCTGGAATGCGGTCTCGGCAAAACCGGCACGCGCGAGAAGTCGATCCAGCCGACTTCTCGTGCAGGGCCCCCGGAGGCCGCTGCGGGCGGGGGGGCGGTGGGGGCTCCGGTGAACCGGGCGTGCGTGGGGAGTCGGGCGGTCAGGGGGTGGGGGTGGTGACGGCGTAGAAGGCCACGGCTGCGGCGGCGCCGACGTTGAGGGAGTCGATGCCGTGGGCCATGGGGATGCGGACGGGGTGGTGGGCGGCGGCGATGGCACGGGGGGTGAGGCCGTCGCCCTCGGCGCCGAGCATCAGGGCGGCCTTGGGGAGGCCGTGCGGGGTGAGGGTGTGGAGGTCGACCGCGGCCTCGGCGGGGGTGAGGGCGAGCAGGGTGAAGCCTGCCTCGCGGACGGTGTCGAGGGCGGCGGGCCAGGGGTCCAGGCGCGCGTACGGGACCGCGAAGACGGCGCCCATGGAGACCTTGACCGCGCGCCGGTAGAGCGGGTCGGCGCAGTCGGGCGAGAGCAGGACGGCGTCCATGCCGAGGGCGGCGGCGCTGCGGAAGATGGCGCCGAGGTTGGTGTGGTCGACGAGGCCCTCCAGCACGGCGACCCGGCGGGCCCCGGCGAGCACCTCGGCGGCGTCGGGGAGGGGCTTGCGCTCCATCGAGGCGAGGGCGCCGCGGTGCACGTGGTAGCCGGTGACGGCTTCGGCGAGCGCGGGCTCGACCACGTGGACGGGGGCGTCGGCCTCGGCGATGACGTCGCCCATCACCTCCAGCCACTTGGAGGTGAGCAGCATCGACCGCATCCGGTAGCCGGCGGCCAGGGCGCGGCGGATGACCTTCTCCCCCTCGGCGATGAAGAGGCCCTCGGCGGGTTCGCGGCGGCGGCGCAGTTCGACGTCGGTCAGGCCGGTGTAGTCGGCGAGGCGGGGGTCGGCCGGGTCGGTGATGGTGCGGGGTTCGGACACCCTGCGATCTTGCCAAGCCCGGGCGGGGAAGGCCAAACGGCGGAGGGAGCGGGGTGGTCCCCGGCTGGCCGTAGTGCAAATATGACCGTATGGCCCGAAATCCGGGCCGATCCTGGGCTCCGTCGGCCTCTGGCGCCACTGGCTCCGCCGGCTCCCCCGGTGGGCGCCCACACGGTCGGCCACAGCTGCCGCACGCGAAGCGGCGGTGGCCGGTCTGGCACCGGTCGGTGGCGGGGCAGGTCTTCGCACTCCAGGTGCTGGTCGTGCTGCTGCTCGTGGTGGCGGCCGCGGTGGCACTGGTGGTGCAGTCGCGCAACGACGCCACGCACGAGGCCCGCAACCGTTCGGTGGCGGTGGCGCAGACCTTCGCCAACTCCCCGGGCATCGTCGCCGCGCTGCGCTCCCCCGATCCGACGGCCCTCCTGCAGCCGAGCGCGGAAGCCGCACGGGTCGCCTCGGGCGTGGACTTCATCGTCGTGCTGAACGACCAGGGCATCCGCTACACCCACCCGAACCCGGCCCGGATCGGCCAGAAGTTCGTCGGCGTCTACGAGCCCGCCCTGCACGGGCAGGTGGTGACGCAGCAGGTCTCGGGCACGCTCGGCCGCCTGGTGCAGGCGGTGGTCCCGGTGTACGCGCCGGACGGCTCGGTGGTCGGGGCGGTCTCGGCGGGCGTCACGTTGAAGAACATCAGCAGCGCCAGCCAGCGGCAGCTGCCGGTGGTGCTGGGCGCGGCGGCGGCCGCGGTGGGGCTCGCCACGCTGGGGACGGCGCTGATCAGCCGGCGGCTGCGGCGCCAGACGCACGGGCTGGGCCCGGTCGAGATGACCAGGATGTACGAGCACCACGCGGCGGTGCTGCACGCGGTGCGCGAGGGCGTGATGATCATCGGCGGGGACGGGCGGCTGCTGCTCTGCAACGACGAGGCGCGCCGGCTGCTGGACCTGCCGCCGGACGCCGAGGGCCGCCCGGTGACCGGGCTGGGCCTGGAGCAGGCGCCGCTGGAGCTGCTGACCGCCGAGCGCCAGGTGACCGACGAGGTGGTGCTGGCCGGGGAGCGGCTGCTGGCGGTGAACGTCCGGCTGATCGACCGGCCGGGCGGCCTGCCCGGATGCGTCGCCACGCTGCGCGACTCCACCGAGCTGGCGGCGCTGTCCGGCCGGGCCGAGCGCGCGCAGCGGCGGCTGCGGCTGCTGTACGACGCCGGGGTGACGGTGGGCAGCACCCTGGACGTGACGCGGACGGCGGAGGAGCTGGCACAGGTCACGGTGCCGCGGTTCGCGGACTTCGTCACGGTGGACCTGGCGGACCAGGTGCTGACCGGCGAGGAGCCGCCGCCGGGCCCGTCGCTGGGGCGGATGCGCCGCGCCGCGGTGGCGGGCGTACGGGACGACGCGCCGTTCTACCCGGTCGGCACGGTGCTGGACGTGGTGCCCGAGACCCCGCTGGCCGGGGCGCTGCACAGTGGTGAGCCGGGCATCGAACCGCACCTGGCGGAGGTGGACGAGTGGCGGGACCAGGACCCGGAGCGGTCGGCGCAGGTACTGGCGTACGGGGTGCACTCGCTGGTGCGGGTGCCGCTGCGGGCGCGCGGGGTGCTGCTGGGGGTGGCCCGGTTCTGGCGGGCGCAGCGGGCCGAGCCGTTCGAGGCGGACGACCTGGCGCTGGCGGTGGAGCTGGTCGCGCACGCGGCGGTGTGCATCGACAACGCCCGCCGCTACACCCGGGAGCACACCATGGCGGTGACGCTCCAGCACAGCCTGCTGCCGCGCAACCTGCCGGAGCAGACGGCGCTGGACGTGGCGCACCGCTACCTGCCGGCGCAGGCCGGGGTGGGCGGGGACTGGTTCGACGTGATTCCGCTGCCGGGTGCGCGGGTGGCGCTGGTGGTCGGGGACGTGGTGGGGCACGGGCTGCACGCGGCGGCGACGATGGGCCGGCTGCGCACGGCGATCCACAACTTCTCGACCCTGGACCTGCCGCCGGACGAGCTGCTGGGGCACCTGGACGAGCTGGTGAACCGGATCGACCAGGACGAGGCGGCGGGCGGCGGGCGCGCGGAGCTGGCCGGGGCGACCTGTCTGTACGCGATCTACGACCCGGTGTCGCGGCGCTGCACGCTGGCCACCGCCGGTCATCCGCCGCCGGCCGTGGTGGACCCGCAGGGCCGGGTGGTGTTCCCGGAGCTGCCGACCGGGCCGCCGCTGGGGCTGGCGGTGCTGCCGTTCGAGACCGCCGAGCTGGAGCTCGCCGAGGGCAGTCGCCTGGTGCTGTACACGGACGGGCTGGTGGAGGACCGGGAGCGGGACATCGACGAGGGGCTGGAGCTGCTGCGGGCGGCGCTGACCGGGCCGCCGCGCACGCCCGAGCAGACCTGCGCGGACGTGCTCGGGGCGATGCTGCCGGCGCACCCGCAGGACGACATCGCCCTGCTGGTGGCCCGGACCAGGGTGCTGGCCCCGGACCACGTGGCGCAGTGGGAGGTGCCCTCCGACCCGGCGGCGGTGCGCGAGGTCCGGGCCGCGGTGGCGGAGCGGCTGACGGCGTGGGGGCTGGAGGAGGCCGCGTTCGTCACCGAGCTGATCCTGAGCGAGCTGGTGACCAACGCGATCCGGTACGGCTCCGGGCCGATCCGGGTGCGGCTGCTGCGGGACCGTTCGCTGATCTGCGAGGTGTCGGACGGCAGCAGCACCTCGCCGCACCTGCGGTACGCGGCGACCGAGGACGAGGGCGGGCGCGGGCTGTTCCTGGTCGCGCAGTTCGCGGACCGCTGGGGGACGCGCTACACGGCGACCGGGAAGGTCATCTGGACGGAGCAGCCGCTGGAGTAGCCGCGGAACGGCCGCGGAACGGGAGGTCGGACCGGCCGACTTCCCGCTCCGGCGCGTTGGCCGCAGCGCGTTCGCCCCCGCGGCCGCTGCGGCGCGTTCGCCCCGGCGGGTCGACGCCGGCGGGTCCGCGCCGGCCTACGGCTGGAAGGCCGCGGCCAGCACGTTGACGACGTCGCCGATGACGATGACCGCCGGGGGCTTGACGCCCTCGGCCTCGACCACCGCGGCGACGGTGCCGAGGGTGGCGTCCACCCGGCGCTGGGCCGCGGTGGTGCCCTCCTGGACGACGGCGACCGGGGTGTCCGCCGGCCGGCCGTACTCGACCAGCCGGGCGGCGATCGCGCCGATCTTGTCCACGGCCATCAGCAGCACCAGGGTGCCGCTCATCCTCGCGGCGGCCTCCCAGTTGGTGAGCGAGCGCTCGTCGTCCGGGCCGACGTGGCCGGAGATCACGGTGAACTCGTGGGTCATGCCGCGGTGGGTGACCGGGACGCCGGCCGCCGCGGGGACGCTGATCGAGCTGGAGATCCCGGGCACCACGGTGACCGGAAGCCCGGCCTCCGCGCAGGCCAGCAGTTCCTCGCCGCCGCGGCCGAAGACGTACGGGTCGCCGCCCTTGAGCCGGACCACGAACTTGCCGGCCTTGGCGTGCTCGACCAGCGTGCGGTTGATCGCCTCCTGGGCCATGAAGCGGCCGTACGGGATCTTGGAGGCGTCGATCACCTCGACGTGCTCGGGCAGTTCGGCGAGCAGCTCGCGCGGGGCGAGGCGGTCGGTGACGACCACGTCGGCGTCGGCGAGCAGCCGGCGGCCCCGCACGGTGATCAGGTCCGGGTCGCCGGGACCGCCGCCGACCAGGGCCACGCCGGCGCCGTGCGCGCGGTACTGGCGGGCGGCCAGCGAGCCGTCCCGCAGGCCGTCGACGATGGCGTCGCGCAGGGCGGCGGAGTGGCGCGGGTCGCCGGTGAGGACCGCGACGGTGGCGCCCGCGTCGCGGCCGCTGGCCGGGGTCCAGGCGGTGGCCGCGGCGGCGTCGTCGCTGCGGGAGCAGAACACCCGCTCGCGCTCGGCCTCGGCGCTGACCGCCGCGTTGACGGCCGGGTCGTCGGTGGCGACCAGGGCGTACCAGGTGCCGGCCAGATCGCCGTCCCGGTACGGGCGGGCGTGCCAGGTGAGCTCGCCGGCGTCGGCCATCGCCTGGACGGCCGGGGTGGTGGCCGGCGATATGAGGTGCAGGTCGGCACCGGAGGCGATCAGGGCCGGCAGCCGCCGCTGGGCGACCTGGCCGCCGCCGACCACGACGACGCGGCGGCCGGCCAGCAGCAGGCCCACCGGGTAGGGGGTACGGCCCTCGGTGCTCGGGTGCGGGGTGGGCGCGCTCATCGGCGGTGCTCCTGATCGGGGGTGAGGGTTGGGGAAGGTACGGCACCGCTCCGCGGTCCGGCGCGCCCTCGGGCCGGTCCGCGGAGCGGTGACGGGGTGCGTCAGGCCTTCTCGGTGACCCCGGCGGAGTCGAAGGTGGCTACATCGTGCATCGCCCGGGCCGCGCTCTGCACCAGCGGCAGGGCCAGCAGGGCACCGGTGCCCTCGCCGAGCCGCAGGTCCAGGTCGATCAGCGGGCGCAGGCCGAGCTTCGCCAGCGCGGCCTGGTGGCCGGGCTCGGCGGAGCGGTGCCCGGCGATGCAGGCGGCCAGCACCTCGGGGGCGATGGCCTTGGCGGCCAGCGCGGCCGAGCCGGCGATGACGCCGTCCAGGACCACCGGGGTGCGCAGCGAGGCGGCGCCCAGCAGGAAGCCGGCCAGGGCGGCGTGCTCCAGGCCGCCGACGGCGGCGAGGACGCCGACCGGGTCGCTCGGGTCGGGCCGGTGCAGGGCCAGCGCGGCGCGGATGACCTCGATCTTGCGGGCGTGGGTCTCGTCGTCGATGCCGGTGCCGCGGCCGGTGACCTCGGCCGGGTCGAGGCCGGTGAACACCGAGATCAGGGCCGCCGAGGCGGTGGTGTTGGCGATCCCCATGTCGCCGGTGACCAGTGCCTTGTTGCCCGCCGCGACCAGGTCGCGGGCGGTCTCGATGCCGACCTCGATGGCCTTGAGGGCCTCCTCGCGGGTCATCGCCGGGCCCTGGGTCATGTCGGCGGTGCCGGGGCGGACCTTGCGCGGCAGCAGGCCGGTGGCGCGGCCCTGCTGGACGGCGTCCGGCAGCTCGGCGGCGACGCCGACGTCGACCACGCAGACCTCGGTGCCGATCTGCTTGGCGAAGGAGTTGATCACCGCTCCCCCGGCCAGGAAGTTGGCGACCATCTGGGCGGTCACCTCCTGCGGCCAGGGGCTGACGCCCTGGGCGTGCACACCGTGGTCGCCAGCGAAGATCGCCACGCAGGCGGGCTCCGGGATCGGCGGCGGGCACTTGCGGGACAGCCCGCACAGCTGGGCGGAGATGATCTCCAGCATGCCGAGCGAACCGGCCGGCTTGGTCATCCGCTTCTGACGGTCCCAGGCCTCGCCGAGCGCCTTGGCGTCCAGCGGCCGGATGCCGCGCAGGGTCTCGGCGAGCAGGCTCTGCGGCTCCTCGCCGGGCAGCGCGCGGTTGCCGTACTGCTCCTCGTGGACGACCCAGGACAGCGGGCGCTTCTTGGCCCAGCCCTGCTGCTCCAGCTCGGGCTCGTCCGGGAACTCGTCGACGAAGCCGACGCACAGGTAGGCGACGACCTCCAGGTGCTCGGGCAGGCCGAGTTCGCGGACCAGCTGCTCGTCGTCGAAGAAGCTCACCCAGCCGACGCCCAGGCCCTCGGCGCGGGCGGCCAGCCAGAGGTTCTCGACGGCCAGGGCGGCCGAGTACGGGGCCATCTGCGGCTGGGTGTGCCGGCCCAGGGTGTGCCGGCCGCCGCGGGTGCGGTCGGAGGTCACCACGATGTTGACCGGGGTGTCGAGGATGGCCTCGATCTTGATTTCCTTGAACTGCTTGGCCCGGCCCTTGGGCAGCGAGTCCGCGTACGCCTCGCGCTGGCGCTCGGCCAGGGCGTGCATCCGCTTGCGGGTCTTCGCCGAGCGGATCACCACGAAGTCCCAGGGCTGCGAGTAGCCGACGCTGGGCGCGGTGTGGGCGGCCTCCAGGACGCGGATCAGCACCTCGTGCGGGATCGGGTCCGGGCGGAAGCCGTTGCGCACGTCGCGACGCTCGCGGATCACCTGGTGGACGGCCTCGCGGCCGGCCTCGTCGTATCCGGGGGCGGCCGGGCCGCGCGGCTCGGCCGGCTCCTCGGGCTGCTGCTCCGGCTGCTCCTGCGCCTCCTCGGCGGCGGTGCCCTCAGGGGCCTCAGGGGCCTCAGGGGCCTCGGTGACCTCAGCGGCGTCAACGGCCTCAGCGGCGTCAACGGCCTCGGCGGCGGGCTCCTCGACGGCGGGCTCCTCGACGGCTCCGGCGGTCGCCTCGCCGGCCTGCTCCTGGGCGGGCTCCGCCTCCGGAGCGACGGCGGCGGCCTGCGCGACGGCGGCGGGTTCGGCCTCGGCCGGGACCTGCGCCGGCTCGGCGGCCGGCTCCGCGGGGGCCTCGGCCTCCGCGACGGCGGCGACGGGCTGCTCGACGGCGCCCTCGGCGGGGGCGGTCTCCTCGGCCTCTCCGGCCGGCTCGACGGCCTCGACGGGCGCGACGGCCTCGGCCACGGGCTGCTCCACGGCTTCGGCGGGCTGCGCCGCCGGAGCCTCGGGGGCGGCCTCGGCCGGAGCCTCGGCGGGCGACTCGGGGGCCGGCTCGACGGCTTCGGCGGCCTCGGCCTCCGCGGGCGCCTCCACGGCCTGCTCCACGGCCTGTCCGGCGGGTGCCTCGGCCTGGACCTCGGCCTGCTGCTGCGGCTGCTCGGCCTCCGCGGCGGGCTCGACGACGGCCTGGCCGGAGGGCATCTCACCGGTGCCCGCGGCGGTCTCCGCGACCGGCTCGGCGACGGCCTCCGACGCGGTCTCCGCCGGGTGGGCCTGCTCGGCGGCCTCGGCCACCACGGCGACCGGGCCGGACTCGGCGCCCGCGACGGCCTCGGCGGGCTGCGCGGAATCAACGGCCTCGACGGCCTCGACGGCTTCGACGGCCGCGACGGCCTCGGCCGCGGGCTGCGGCGCGTCGGCGGCCGCTATGGGCGCGGGCTGCTGCGGAGCCGTCTCCTCGACGACCTGGGCCTGCCCGGCCTTCTCGACCTTGGGCAGGCCGTGCGGGGTGGGAGCGGCCAGGAAGGCGGAGATCCGGCGCGGCTGGCCGGCCGGGGCCGCGGCCTCGGTCTGCTCGACGGGCACGGCGGCGCCGTCGGCGGCCACGGCCTCGGCGGCAACGCCCTCGGCGACGGGCTCGACGACGACGGGCGCGTCGGCCGTCCCGGCCACCGGCTGGGCGGACTCGGCCGGGGCGGCCTGCGCCGCCACGGCGACGGCCTCCACGGCCTCCACGGCGGGCGCGGTGGCCTGGGCGGCCTGGGCCGTCACGTCCTGCGCGGGCTGGACCGGGTCGGCGTGGAAGGCCTCCGGCGTCTCGACGACCTCGATCACCTCGATCGCCCCGACCGTCTCCACGGCCAGCACGACCTCGACCGGCGGCCCGGCCAGCGGCACCTGCTGGGCGTGCTGGACCTGCTGGAAGTCCTGCGCCTGCGGCAGCTGCTGCCCGTCCACGACCGGAACCCCGGCAACCGCCGGGGCGACCGGCGCCGTCGGGACGGCCTGCGGGGCGGCGGCGTGCGCCGGGGCGACGGCCTCGGCCATCGGCGGGCGGCCGACCACCGGGATGCCGTGCGCGGGCGTGCCGCCCTGCGAGGGGCCGCGGTCGGCCAGCGAGCGGACCGGCACCTGGCCGGTCATCAGCGACGGGTCCGGGATCGGCGGGCCGGCGTGCAGCGGCCGGCGCGGCTGCTGAGCCTGCGTCATCGGCTGCTGCGGCTGCGTCTGGACGGGCTGCTGCGGAACGGCGTGCTCGGCGCCGAGCACCGGCGGGTCCACCGGCGGCCAGGACGGCTCGACCGGCGTGCCGTCCTGCTGCGGCGCGAGCGGCATCTGCTCGGCCGGCACGGCCGGCTCGCCCCAGGAGCCCTGCGGGCCGGGCATCAGCAGCACGTCGTCATCGTCGTCCAGGCCGTCCGGCGTGTCGGGCTGGTCGAGGAAGTGGAAGGCCGGGCGCGGGGCGCCCTGGTCGACGGCCCAGCCGTCGCCGGGGTGGCCGGGCTGGGGCACGCCGGGAACGCCGTAGCCGTGCTGGCCCTGCGGCGGGATGACGCCCGCACCCGGGGGCATCGCGCCGGGGACGCCGCCGACCGGAGCCGGGTTCGGGATCGCACCGCCGTCCGTCGCGACGCCCTGGAGGGGTGCAACGCCCGCGACGCCCTCCGGTCCGCCGAGCGGGTCATGCCCGGCGTGCAGGTGCTCCGGCAGTCCCTCGCCCGGGACGTGGCCGCCATCGGTCATTGTCAAAGCTCCTTCCAGGCCGCTGCCGCGCCCTCGGCGACACGATCACCGATCGCAGCGCCCATCCGCACGGGCCGCACCAGCACCGGCCCGCCCCTAACCACACGCGGCCGCCGCGCCGTGGCGCTGCGGCCCAAGTCCATCCGGCGCACTGCGGCACCCCGGCCCGGCGCGCCGCCCGTACGGGGCGGCACATCGTCTGAAACAACGACAACCCGGAGCAACCGGCACGACCGCACCGGACCCTACGGCATTCTCCAGGTCCGGCACGCGGCCCGTCGAATTGCCCACACTCCGAGCGGAATCGGATTGCACCGCGTCAAAAAGGTGACAAACCGACCGAATCGGGTGGGTCGCCGACCGATACGGCCGTCCAGGACGTCACACTACCGGCACAGCGCGGTCACCTCTCGAATCGGTGTCCGGATGCGACCTGGATCACCGTCGGCGCCACCGGACGGCCCCGGCACGCGCCCACGGCCTTCACACGATCTGCTCACCCCAGAGCACCAGCGCGCCGGTTCCGCCGGTCCCCAGCGCCAGACCGTCGCCCTCCCCCGCCGGCCGCAACGGGGTCGCCTGGAGCAGCGCGCCGTCCGCCCGGTAACCGGCCCCGGCGATCGCCCGGTGGACCTCCTGCGCCTCGGCGAGGGTCCGGGGCAGCGCGACGAACCGCTCGGGACGGCGGGCCAGGACGGCGCGCACCACGTCGAGGCCGCCGGACTCCACCACCGCCGCGTCCGGCTCCGGCAGGCCGCCCAGCACCTCGGGGCCGCTCCCGTACACCGTCTCCACCTCGACGCCGTAGCGGCGGGCGTTGACGGTCAGCCGGGCGCAGGCCGAGCGGGAGTCCTCGACCGCGACGACGGCGGCGCCGAACCGGGCCGCCTCCACCGCGAGGGCGCCGCTGCCGGCGCCGACCGACCAGACCAGGTCCCCGGGGCGTGCGCCCAGACGGGCCAGTACCAGGGCGCGCACATGGGCGGGGAGCGCCTCCGGTGCGCCCGGCTCACCCTCCGTGCGCCCGGCGCCCGCATAGGCGTCACCGGGGAGCGCCCAGCCGCGTTCCGAGCCGGGGTAGCCGACCGGGCGCCCCGCGAGCCAGCCGGCCGCCTCGTCCACGGCGGAGGCCTGGGCGCCGCCGCCGATCACCAGCACCACGTTCGGGTCGCGCCACACGTGGTCGGCGATCCGGTCGGAGGTGAGGACGGTGACGTCCTCGTCCGGGGTCCCGAGGGCCTCGCAGACCACGAAGGTCCGGTGCACCCCGCGCAGCATCAGGGCGAGTTCGGCGGGCCCGGCGCCGGGCGCGGTGAGCACCGCGACCTTGGGGTGGGCCCGGCAGATGTTGGCCGCGCGGCGCAGCCGTCCGCCGTGGACGCTGACCACCCGGGCGTCCTCCCAGGGCATGCCGGCCCGGGCGAAGGCGGCGGCCACCGAGGAGACGGCGGGCAGCACCTCCAGTTCGAGGCCGTACTCGGGGCGGCGCAGGGTGCGCACCACCCCGAAGAAGCCCGGGTCGCCCTCGGCGACCACGACGGCGGCGCCGCGGTGCTCGGCGATCCGGCGGGCGGCCTGCCGGACGTTGCCGAGGGTGATCCGCTCGGCGGCCTCCGGCACCGGGAGGGCGTTCAGTTGGTAGGGGGCTCCCGCCACCAGGGTCGCCGCGGCCAGGGCCGCGCCGGCGGCCTCGGTCAGCGGTGTGCCGTCCCACCCGATGACCGTGATCCGGTCAGCCATCTGCGGCCGTTCTCCCTCGCCTCGGTGCGCCAAGCGATCCGCCGTCGTGCGGTGCCGGTCCAGAGGCTACCGGGTGCGGTACCCCGGACCCCGACATCTCGCACACATGTCCACGCCGGGTCAGGGGCTTCGGGGCTCAGTCGCGGAGCACGTAGCGCTGGTCGCCGTGCCAGCCCCCGCGGAGCGGCTCGGGCGACTCCAGGTCCTCCGGGAGCAGGCTCCACAGGATGAGGTCGCTGCGGCTCTCTCCCCCGGTCCGGCCGCCGGGAGATGCCTCCGGCACCGCCTCGCCGGACTCTCCCCGGACTATCCAGGCGCTGCGCAGCACGCCCTCGCTGATGCCGCCGATCTTCTGGGCGACCTGCTGGGCGGCGGTGTTGCCGGCGGCGGTGCGCAGCTCCAGGCGCAGGAAGCCGCGGTCCTCGAACAGCCACTGGGCGACGCCGAGGACGGCCTCCGGGGCGTAGCCCTCGCCGCGCGCCCAGACGGCGGTGACGTAGGAGATCTCGGTGCTGCGCAGCCGCCAGTCGGTGTTGCGCAGCTCGACCAGGCCGACCAGGCGCTGGGTCAGGTTCTCGGTGACGGCGAAGACGATGCCGCGCCCGGCGGCCCGGTGGGCGGGGGCGAGGGTGCGGGCGAGCTCGGCCGCGTACTCCTCGGTGAAGGGGTGCGGCAGGTCCGTCCAGGCGAGGACGAGGTCGTCGGCCATCATGGTGGCCAGCCCGGGGGCGTCGTCCTCCGCCAGGGGCCGGAGCAGCAGCCGTTCGGTGCTGATGGCGGTCTCGGGGAAGCTCGCTGCCATGCCGTCTCTCCTCGCCGGGTCGTGAACACAACACCGTACGCCTCCGTCGTGCCCCGGGTGCCACGCGGTGCGCTGCCCGCACGACGGTACGTCAGAACGCGGTCGGCCGGAGTGTCCCTGCCGCATACTGCCCGACCGGGCCCCCGCCGAGGTGCGGCGGGGGCCCGGTCGGGATCGGGGTGTCGAGCGGACCGCGGCTCAGAAGGCCGGGATGACCGAACCCTGGAAGGTGTCGTTGATGTACTTCTTGACCTCGTCGGAGTGCAGCAGCTCGGCCAGCTTCTTGACCCGCGGGTCGTTCTCCTTGCCCTTCTTGACGGCCAGGATGTTGGCGTACGGGTTGCCCTCGGCCTTCTCCAGCACCAGGGCGTCGGTGGCCGGCTTCAGGCCGGAGTCGATCGCGTAGTTGCCGTTGATGACGGCGGCGTCGAGGTCGGCGACGGAGCGGGGCAGCTGGGCGGCCTCCAGCTCCTTCCACTTGAAGTTCTTCGGGTTGCCGGTCACGTCCGCCGGGGTGGCGGCGGTGGTGACGCCGTCCTTGAGGGTGATCAGCTTGTTGTCGGCGAGCAGCTTGAGCGCGCGGCCCTCGTTGGTGGCGTCGTTCGGCAGACCGATGGTGGCGCCGTCCGGCAGGTCGGCGATCGCCTTGACCTTCTTGGAGTAGACGCCCAGCGGCTCCAGGTGCACGGGCTCGACCGACACGATGTCGGTGCCGCGCTTCTTGTTGAAGTCCTCCAGGTACGGGACGTGCTGGAAGTAGTTGGCGTCGGCCGAACCGTCCTGCACCGCCGTGTTGGGGGTCACGTAGTCGGTGACCTCCTTGATGTCGAGCTTGAGGCCCGCCTTCTCCGCGAGGTTGTCCTTGACGAACTTCAGGATCTGACCGTGCGGGGTGGGGCTGGCCACGACCTTGAGCGGCGCGTTCGCGTCCGACGAGGAGGAGGACCCGGAGCTGCCGCAGGCGGCGAGCGAGAGGGCGACGCCGGCGGTGGCGAGGATGCTGGTGAACTTCAGAACGTTGCGCACGAAAAGTGCCTTTCTGCGTGGAACGGGGAGCCGCGCCCGGGGTCGGACGGGGGAGGTCTAGGAGGCGACGAGGTCCTCGTCGGGCGTCGTCCGGGAGCGGCCGAGCAGCCGGGTCCGGCCGCCGGTGCGCCCGCGGTGGGAGAGCCGCTGGACGACGAAGTCGCCGATCAGCTGGACGGCGGTGACGATGATCACCAGCTCGGCCACGATGACCCACATGAAGGTGGTCTCGAAGCGCTGGTAGCCGTAGTTGACGGCGAGGGTGCCGAGGCCGCCGCCGCCGACCGTGCCGGCCATCGCGGAGTAGCTGATCAGGGTGATGACCGTGGTGGTGACCGAGGCCACGATGCCGGGCAGGGCCTCGGGCAGCAGGGTCTTGCGGACGATCGTCCAGGTGCTGCCGCCCATCGACTGGACCGCCTCGACCAGGCCCCGGTCGACCTCGCGGACGGAGGTCTCGACCAGGCGGGCGAAGAACGGGATGGCGCCGATGGTCAGCGGCACGGTCGCCGCCTGCCAGCCGATGGAGGTGCCGACCAGCCAGCGGGTGAAGGAGATCAGCGCGATCATCAGGATGATGAACGGCACCGACCGGGCGAGGTTCACGACGAAGCCGATGCTCTTGTTGACGGCCCGGTTGGCCAGCAGGCCGCCCTTGTCGGTGAGCACCAGCAGCACGCCCAGCGGCAGGCCGAGCAGGACGGTGACGACCGCGGACACCCCGACCATCTGGAAGGTCTCCTGCGTGGCGGGCCCCATCAGGGCCCACATCTCGTCCCAGGTCATGCCACCGCTCCGTCCGTCGCACCGATCACGTCCACCTGCAGGCCCTGCTCGCGCAGGTAGCCGATCGGCACCACGTTGTCCTGGTGGCCGCCGGACAGCTCGACCCGCATCCGGCCGACCATCCGGCCGGCGATGGTCTCCACCGCGGCGCCGAGGATGTTGATGTCGATCTGGTAGGTGCGGGCGAGCTGGGAGACGAAGGGCTGGGCGGAGCTGTCGCCCTGGAAGGTGATCTCCAGCACGGTGGAGCCGGGGTGGCCGGTGCCGAACTCGCTGAGCGGGAACAGTTCGCGGGCCAGCTCGGAGCCGGGCCTGGCGAGCAGGTCGGTGAGCTCGCCGGACTCGACCACCCTGCCGCCGCGCATCAGGGCGGCGGAGTCGCAGACGGACTTGATGACGTCCATCTCGTGGGTGATCAGCAGGACGGTGAGGCCCAGCTGCTGGTTGAGCTCGCGCAGCAGCTTGAGGATCGAGCGGGTGGTCTCCGGGTCGAGCGCCGAGGTGGCCTCGTCGGAGAGCAGCACCTTGGGGTCGCCGGCCAGCGCCCGGGCGATGCCGACGCGCTGCTTCTGGCCGCCGGAGAGCTGGTTGGGGTAGCTGCGGGCCTTGTCGCCCAGGCCGACCAGGTCGAGCAGCTCGGCGGCCTTGCGGCGGCGCTCGGTGCGGTCCAGGCCGATGATCTCCAGCGGGAGCTCGACGTTCTGCTGCACCGTCCGCGAGGAGAGCAGGTTGAAGTGCTGGAAGACCATGCCGATCCGGCGGCGGGCCTCGCGCAGCTCCTTGCCGGCCCGGTTCTCGCCGCCGGCCAGCGCGGTCAGCTCGACCCCGTCCACGGTGACCGTGCCGGAGGACGGGCGCTCCAGCATGTTCACGCAGCGGATGAGGGTGGACTTGCCGGCACCGCTGGTGCCGACGACTCCGTAGACCTCGCCCGGGCGGACGTGCAGGTCGACACCGGCGAGGGCGGTCACCTCGCGGCCTCGGGAACGGTAGACCTTCGTCAGGTCCGTGGTGGTGATCACAGCGGCTTTCCGTGGGTCGGGGGCGGGCGGCGCGGGTCGACCGCCCGACCTGCTTGCGGTCGGCGGGGCGACCTCACGGCGCTGCGCCAGGAGGGTCCGGACCTGGCGTCCCTCGATCGTGGCCGTTGGACGCCGGGGCCGCGCGACGGCGTGGCCCCAACGGGTCAACGGCACCCGCGCGGATGCGGGCACGACGGGGGAAGGGGTCCGGGAGGAGGGGCGCGCTCGCACGGGCGGGAGCACTGCCGGAGTCTCGCTTCGGGGCGCGAGGGGGAGGCGCCCTCAGCGGGGCGCCGGGGGCGGTGGCCCTCAGCAGTGACACATTCGACGACACATGGCACGCTCACCTGCCGGCAGGGTGCCGGTGGGGGTCCAGTTCGTCGTCGCAGTCATGTGAGCCAGTAAAACAGATGGGTCGAATTCCGCCCAATTGTTTGGCGGAGCTGTCCGCAATGCGGACAGATACCCCTGTGACCTGCATGGATACGGCTCGGCGCCGCCACCGGTGGTCCGGATGGTGGCGGCGCCGGGAAACGTGCGCGGGGCGGCGGGCTCAGGCCGTCGCCGCGAGCGGCGTCGCGGCGGGCTTCTCCAGGTGGACGTAGCTCAGCCGGCTGGTGATCTGCTCGACCCCGGTCTGGCGGTACCCCTGTCGAGCGTACAGCCGCAGGTTGCCGAGGCTGCGGTGGCCGGTGGACAGCCGGTAGGCGCTCACCGGGCCCTCCTGGGCCATGCGGCGCTCCAGCGCGTCCAGCAGGCGGCCGCCGAGGCCGTGGCGCTGCATCCGCGGGTGGACGACCAGGCGCCCTATCCGGGCGACGCCGTCGTCGCCGACGCGGCCGCGGACGGTGCCGACCACCTCGTCGCCCAGCCGGGCGACCAGGAAGTGGTCCTCGGACAGTTCGGCGCGCAGGCTCTCCAGGCTCTGCGTCAGGGGCTCGATCGCCCAGTCGCCGTACAGCTCGGCCTCGGGCTGGTAGCCGAGGTACTGGAGCTTGAGGATCTGCTCCGCGTCCTCGGCCTCCGCAGCCGAGATGATCACGCTCATGCCCATGTGGAGGGGCCTCCCCAGTCGTCGTGCCCGGCGCGCAGAGGGTGGCGCGCTCACGCTCAGTATCCGAGTGATCGCACCACCGTCAAGAGCTGCGTTCGCCAGCGCTCTACCCGGGTGTCAGCTCCGCTCAACCTTCGCGGGGGCGGACGTGAGCAGGGTCACCTCCCGTGCCGCACGGGTTCCGCCCGGCCGCACGGGCTGCTCAGGGGTGGCGCTCAGGGGTAGCGCTCCGCGTGGAGCAGCATCCGCAGGCAGGCCAGGCAGCGCGAGCGGGTGGGGCCGATCGAGCCGCGCGGCATGCCGAGCCGCTCGGAGAGCTCACGGTACGTGGGCGGCGGGTCCTCGGCGAGCGCGGCGATCAGCTGCGGACAGCGGCCGGGCAGGGCGGCGACGGTCTCGCGGACCGCGCGGCGGCGGGCTTCGGCGAGGTAGACGTCCTCGGCGGAGGGGGCGGGTGGGAGGGGGGTGCACACACCGTGCATGACGGCCCGGGGCGGGGCCGGTTACGCCCGGGCCGGGGCGCGGACACGGGAGGGGCGCGCCGGTCGGACCGCCGCGCCCCTCGCCCGCCGCACCGGGGGTCGATCCCGTCGCGCCCGGGCGTCGATCCCGACCGTGCCGGGGGTCGACCCCTCCGTCGGCGGGCCGGCCGCCCGCGAGGGGTCAGCCCCGGACCCACTCCTGCTGCCGCGCCAGGTCCGCCTTCACCTCGGCGAGCTGGACCGCGACCGCCGAGGGGGCCGTTCCGCCGCGCCCGTTGCGGGCGGCGATGGCGCCGTGGACGCTGAGCACCGAGCGCACCTCGGGCGTCAGGTGCTCCGAGATCGCGGCGAACTGCCCGTCCGTCAGGTCGGACAGTTCGATGCCCTCGGCCTCGCAGACCTTGACGCAGGCGCCGGCCACCTCGTGCGCGACCCGGAACGGCACGCCCTGCTTGACCAGCCACTCGGCGATGTCGGTGGCGAGCGAGAAGCCGGCCGGGGCCAGCTCCTCCAGCCGCTCCCGGTGCACGGTGAGGGTGGCCATCATCCCGGTGAACGCGGGCAGCAGCACCTCCAGCGAGTCGCAGGAGTCGAAGACCGGCTCCTTGTCCTCCTGGAGGTCCCGGTTGTAGGCGAGCGGCAGCGCCTTGAGGGTGGCCAGCAGGCCGGTCAGGTTGCCGATCAGCCGGCCGGACTTGCCGCGGGCGAGCTCGGCGATGTCCGGGTTCTTCTTCTGCGGCATGATCGAGGAGCCGGTGGAGAAGGCGTCGTGCAGCGTGATGAAGCCGAACTCCTTGGTGTTCCAGATGATCACCTCCTCCGCGATCCGGGAGAGGTTGACGCCGACCATCGCGGTCACGAAGGCGAACTCGGCGACGAAGTCGCGCGAGGCGGTGCCGTCGATGGAGTTGCCGACCGAGCCGCCCTCGAAGCCGAGCTCGGCGGCGACGGCCTCCGGGTCGAGGCCGAGCGAGGAGCCGGCCAGCGCGCCGGAGCCGTACGGCGAGACGGCGGTGCGGGCGTCCCACTGGCGCAGCCGCTCGGCGTCCCGGCCGAGGGCCTGCACGTGCGCGAGGACGTGGTGGGCGAAGAGCACCGGCTGGGCGTGCTGGAGGTGGGTGCGGCCCGGCATCGCGGTGTCCGGGTGCGCCTCGGCGAGGCCGACGAGGGCCTGCTGGAGGTCGAGCAGCAGGCTGCCGATGGTCTTCGCGTGGTCCCGCAGGTACATCCGGAACAGGGTGGCGATCTGGTCGTTGCGGGAGCGTCCGGCCCGCAGCTTGCCGCCGAGGTCGGGGCCGAGGCGCTCCAGCAGGCCGCGCTCCAGGGCGGTGTGCACGTCCTCGTCGGCGACGGTGCCGGTGAAGGTGCCCGCCCGGACGTCGGCCAGCAGCCGGTCCAGGCCGCCCAGCATGCCGGTCAGCTCCTCGTCGGAGAGCAGGCCGGCCTTGTGCAGGACCCGGGCGTGGGCCTTGGAGCCGGCGATGTCGTACGGCGCGAGGCGCCAGTCGAAGTGGACCGAGGCCGAGAGCCGGGCGAGCGCCTCGGACGGGCCGTCGGCGAAGCGCGCGCCCCAGAGGCGGACGTCGGAGGGCTGCTCGGCGGTCATCGCGTGACTCCTTCATGCATGTGCAGTGGACGGCATAAGTATGCACGACGCCGTATGAAACACAAAACCCCGGCCGGAGGGTTCTCCGTCGGCCGGGGTTCGTCGAGGTCAGGCGCTGCGCGGCGCTACTGGGCCTTCGCCTGGGCGAGTTGCATGAGGTGGTCGGCGAGCGCCTGGCCGCCGGCCGGGTCGCGGCTGATCAGCAGCACGGTGTCGTCGCCGGCGATGGTGCCGATGATCTCGAAGACCTCGGCCTGGTCGATCGCCGAGGCCAGGAACTGGGCGGCGCCCGGCGGGGTGCGCAGCACCACCAGGTTGCCGGAGGCCGTCGCGGAGACCATGAGTTCGCCGGCCAGCCGGGCCATCCGGCCCTCGCTGGCCGACTCCCCCATCGGCGCGCGCGGCGTGCGGTCGCCGCCCTCGGCCGGGACGGCGTAGATCAGCGCGCCGTCCCGGTTGCGGATCTTGACCGCGCCCAGCTCGTCCAGGTCCCGGGAGAGGGTGGCCTGGGTCACCACGAGTCCATCGTCGGCGAGCAGCTTGGCGAGCTGGCTCTGCGAACGCACGGGCTGGCGGGTGAGCAGGTCCACGATCCGCCGGTGGCGCGCGGTGCGGGTCTGCGGGACCTGCGGCGTCGGGCCGGCGGCGGACGAGCCGGAGCGGGAAGCGGTCATGTGATTATTCTCCCGGACGACGGTCAACTCGCATCGGCCGGGGCACTCTCGCGCACCGTCCGGAGGATGCCCGGCAGCGCGGCCAGGAAGGCGTCCGCCTCCTGCTCGGTCAGCACCAGCGGCGGGGCCAGCCGGACGGCGTCCGGGACGGCCGCGTTGACCAGGTAACCCGCCTCCTGGGCGGCCGCCTGGACCCGCGCCGAGACCGGCTCGGTGAGCACGATGCCGAGCAGCAGGCCCGCCCCGCGCACGTGCGAGACCAGCGGGTCGCCGAGCGCCTCGATTCCGTGCCGCAGCCGCTCGCCCAGCTTGCGGGTGTGCTCCAGCAGGCCCTCGGACTCGATGGTGTCCAGCACCGCGAGCCCGGCCGCGGCGGCCACCGGGTTGCCGCCGAAGGTGGTGCCGTGCTGGCCCGGGGTGAGCAGTTCGGCGGCCGGCCCGAAGGCGAGCACCGCGCCCATCGGCAGACCGCCGCCGAGCGCCTTGGCCAGGGTGACCACGTCCGGCTCGACGCCCTCGTACGCCTGGTGGGCGAACCAGTGGCCGGTGCGGCCGACACCGGTCTGGATCTCGTCCAGGACCAGCAGGGTGCCGGTGGCCCGGGTGATCTCGCGCGCCGCCCGCAGGTAGCCCTCGGGCAGCGGGACGGCGCCGTTCTCGCCCTGGATCGGCTCCAGGAAGACGGCGGCGGTCCCGGTGGTGACGGCCGCGCGCAGCGCCTCGACGTCGCCGAACGGGACGTGGGTGACGTCGCCGGGCAGCGGCCGGAACGGCTCCTGCTTGGCGGGCTGGCCGGTGAGCGCGAGGGCGCCCATGGTGCGGCCGTGGAACGCGCCCTGGAGGGCGACCAGGTGGGTGCGGCCGGTCCGCCGGCTGATCTTGAAGGCGGCCTCGTTGGCCTCGGCGCCGGAGTTGCAGAAGAACACCCGCCCGCCCGGGCGGCCGTCCAGCTCCAGCAGCCGCTCGGCGAGGGCGATGGTGGGCTCGGCCATGAAGAGGTTGGAGACGTGGCCGAGGGTGGCGATCTGCCGGCTCACGGCCTCGACGACGGCCGGGTGGGCGGTGCCGAGTGCGTTGACGGCGATGCCGCCGAGCAGGTCGGTGTACTCCTTGCCGTCGGCGTCCCAGAGCTTGCTGCCTTCGCCGCGCACCAGCGGGATGCGGGGGGTGCCGTAGTTGTCGGTGAAGGAGTGCTGCCACCGCTGGGCGAGCTGCTCGTTGTGCGTCACGTCGGTCATGTCGGTCCCGCCGGTCATGCCAGTCCCCCGGTCACGGTCGCTTCGTCGTCCGGCACGACCATCGTGCCGATGCCCTCGTCGGTGAAGATCTCCAGCAGCAGGCTGTGCTGGACCCGGCCGTCCAGCACGCGGGCGGTGCCCACGCCGGAGCGGACGGCGCGCAGGCAGCCCTCCATCTTGGGGAGCATGCCGCTGGCCAGGTCGGGCAGCAGCTCCTCCAGCTCGCTCGCGGTGAGCTGGCTGATCACGTCGTCCGAGTTCGGCCAGTCCTTGTAGAGGCCCTCGACGTCGGTGAGGACGACGAGCATCTCGGCGCCGAGCGCGACCGCGAGGGCGGAGGCGGCGGTGTCGGCGTTGATGTTGTAGACGTGGCCGTCGGTACCGCGGGCGATCGAGGAGATGACCGGGATGCGGCCGTCGGCGATCATCGCCTTCACCGCGCCGGACTCGATGTTGACGATGTCGCCGACCAGGCCGATGTCGACCTGCTCGCCGTCCACCACCGCGTAGCGCTTGACCGCCGTCATGGTGTGGGCGTCCTCGCCGGTCATGCCGACCGCGAACGGGCCGTGCCCGTTGAGCAGGCCGACCAGCTCGCGCTGCACCTGGCCGGCGAGCACCATCCGGACCACGTCCATGGTCTCCGGGGTGGTGACCCGCAGGCCGTTGGTGAAGCTCGACTCCAGGCCCAGCCGGTCGAGTTGGGCGCTGATCTGGGGGCCGCCGCCGTGCACCACGACCGGGTGCAGACCGGCGTAGCGCAGGAAGACGACGTCCTGGGCGAAGGCGGCCTTGAGGCTCTCGTCCACCATCGCGTTGCCACCGAACTTGATCACGACGGTCTTGCCGTGGAAGCGCTCCAGCCACGGCAGCGCCTCGATCAGCGTCATGGCCTTGGGCAACGCGGTGTTGTTGCGGGCCTGTTCGCCCTTGGGTGCGATCTGCACGGGATTCCCTCGTCGATGGGGGTCCCCCCGGCCGCAGGCTGGGGGAGGATGTCGCGGATCAGGTGCCGCGGCTCGGGGTGTCGCGGCTCAGGGTGTCGCGGACGAAGTGACGCGGATCAGGTCGAGTAGGCGCTGTTCTCGTGAACGTAGTCGGCCGTCAGGTCGTTGGTCCACAGCGTGGCGCCCGCCGTACCGGCGTTGAGGTTCGCGGTGACGACGACCTCGCGGCCCTTCATGTCCACCAGGTCGCGGTCCTCGCCCACGCCGCCGGCCCTGCAGACCCAGACGCCGTTGATGGCGACGTCCAGCTCGTTCGGGTCGAAGGCGGCGGAGGTGGTGCCGATCGCGGCCAGCACCCGGCCCCAGTTGGGGTCCTCGCCGTGGATGGCGCACTTGAGCAGGTTGTTGCGGCTGATCGTCCGGGCGACCTCGACCGCCTCGTCCTCGGTGGCGGCGCCGGTGACGTCGATCCGGATCTCCTTGCTCGCGCCCTCCGCGTCGCCGATCAGCTGGCGGGCCAGGTCGGCGCTGACCGTGCGGACGGCCTCGGCGAACTCGGCCTGCTCCGGGGTGGTGCCGGAGGCGGCGGAGGCCAGCAGCAGCACGGTGTCGTTGGTCGACATGCAGCCGTCGGAGTCGATCCGGTCGAAGGTGGTGCGGGTGGCGCCGCGCAGCGCGGCGTCCAGGGCGGCGCTGTCCAGGTCGGCGTCGGTGGTGAGGACGACCAGCATGGTGGCGAGGCTCGGGGCGAGCATGCCCGCGCCCTTGGCCATGCCGCCGACCGTCCAGCCGGCCGGGCTGGTGTACTGGGCGGTCTTGTGCACCGTGTCGGTGGTCTTGATGGCGATCGCGGCGGCCTCGCCGCCGTCCTCGCCGAGCTCGCCGGCGGCCAGGGCGACCCCGGGGAGCAGGATGTCCATCGGCAGCCGTACCCCGATCAGGCCGGTGGAGGCGACGGCGACCTCGCCCGCGCCGAGGCCCAGCTCCGCGGCGACCTTCTCCGCGGTGGCGTGGGTGTCCTGGAAGCCGAGCGGGCCGGTGCAGGCGTTGGCGCCACCGGAGTTGAGGACGACCGCGGAGACCCGGCCGCCCTTGAGGACCTGCTCGGACCAGAGCACCGGCGCGGCCTTGACCCGGTTGGCGGTGAAGACGCCGGCGGCCGCGAGCGAGGGGCCGTCGTTGACCACCAGGGCGAGGTCGGGAGTGCCGGAAGCCTTGATGCCGGCGGTCACACCGGCGGCGCGGAAGCCCTTGGCTGCGGTCACTCCGACGTTGGTGGTCGTGCTCACGGTGCGACTCCGTTCACGGGAAGGCCGAGCTCCTCGGGCAGGCCGAGGGCGATGTTCATGCTCTGCACCGCGCCGCCGGCGGTGCCCTTGACCAGGTTGTCGATCGCGCTGATCGCGATGATCCGCCCGGCGGCGGCGTCCAGGGCGACCTGGACCAGGGCGGTGTTGGCGCCGTAGACGCTGCTGGTCTGCGGCCACTGCCCCTCGGGCAGCAGGTGGACGAAGGGCTCGTCCGCGAACGCCTCGGTGTAGGCGGCGCGCAGGCTCTGCGCCGTCACCCCCGGCCGGGCCTTGGCCGAGCAGGTGGCGAGGATGCCGCGCGGCATCGGGACGAGGGTGGGGGTGAAGGAGACGGAGACCGGCTCGCCCGCGAGCGGGGTGAGGTTCTGCGCCATCTCCGGGGTGTGCCGGTGGACGCCGCCGACGCCGTACGGGCTGACGCTGCCCATCACCTCACTGCCCAGCAGGTGCGGCTTGGCGGCCTTGCCGGCGCCGGAGGTGCCGGAGGCGGCGACCACCACGGCCTCCGGCTCGGCGAGCTGCGCGGCGTAGGCGGGGAACAGCGCCAGGGAGACGGCCGTCGGGTAGCAGCCGGGCACGGCGATCCGGTTGCTGCCCTTCAGCGCGGCGCGGTGGCCGGGGAGTTCGGGCAGGCCGTAGGGCCAGGTGCCGGCGTGCGCGGAGCCGTAGAACTGCTCCCAGTCGGCGGCGGCCCTGAGCCGGAAGTCGGCGCCGCAGTCGATCACCAGGACGTTCGGGCCGAGCTCCTCGGCGACCGCGGCGGACTGGCCGTGCGGCAGCGCCAGGAACACCACGTCGTGGTCGGCCAACGCCTCGGGGGTGGTGGCCTCCAGGACGCGGTCGGCGAGCGGGAGGAGGTGCGGCTGGAGCGCACCCAGTCTGGTGCCCGCGTTCGAGCCGCCGGTCAGCGCCCCGATCTCGATCTCCGGGTGGCCGAGCAGCAGGCGCAGCACCTCGCCGCCCGCGTAACCGCTCGCGCCGGCGACGGCGACTCGCAATGCCATGGCGTTCCTCCTTAGTCGTGGCATGAATATACGCGTGACGGAAAATTCATGCAAGGAGTGCGTGCCGGACCCCGCCGGGGCGGGGCGGCCCGGTCAGCGCTTGACGGCCCGCAGCACCACGAACTTGGGGTTACCGGCGACGAGTTGGCAGTTGCCGAAGAGGCGGCGCAGCTTGACGTGGTAGCCGAGGTGGCGATTGCCGACCACCCAGAGTTCCCCGCCGGGCCGCAGCGCCCGCTTGGCGCCGGTGAACATCCGCCAGGCGGTGGCGTCGGTGGTGGCCTGGTGGGAGTGGAACGGCGGGTTGTTGAGCACCAGGTCCACCGAGCCGGCGGCGACCACGTCCGGGGCCAGGGCGTCGGCGGTCAGGAACCCGGCCGGGGCGTCCGGGCCCAGGTTGGTGCGGAAGGTCTCCTCGGCGGAGGCCACCGCCTGGTGCGACTCGTCCACGAAGACCAGCTCCGCGCCGGGCCCGGCCAGCGCGGCGGCCGTACCGACCACCCCGTTGCCGCAGCCGAGGTCCACCACCCGGGCGCCGGGGGCGGGGACGGGCAGGTGGGCCAGGAAGAAGCGGGTGCCGATGTCCAGCCGGTCCGCGCAGAAGGTGCCCGCGTGGTTGACGACCGTACGGCCGGAGGCGGCACCGATGTCCGACGGCAGCGCGTAGCGGTGCGGCCACGGGTTGGGACCGGCGTCGAGCGCCCGGTCCGGGGTGCAGAGGATCAGCCGGGCCTTGCGCACGGCCAGTGAGGTGCGGGTCGGCCCGAGGATCCGCTCGAAGAGCTGGAGCGTGGAGGTGTGGATCTCGGTGACCATGCCGGAGCCGATCACCACGGTGCCCTCGTGGAGCGCGGGGGCGAGCCGGTGCAGCTGGTCCTCCAGCAGGGCCAGGCTCTTGGGGACGCGCACCAGCAGCACGTCGATCCGCTCCGGCGGGGCGTCCCGGGTGGTGAGCAGCCGGGTCTCGTCGACGGCGGCGCCGGCCCGGGCCAGATTGGCCAGGGTGGCCTGCCGGCCGAGGTGGGAGTCGGTGATCTGGACCGGCCGGTACTCGGCGAGCGCGGTGGTCAGCGCGCCCCAGCGGTCGCCGAGGACGGCGACCGTACGGCCGGCCAGCTCCGTCGCGGCGCCGGCCGCGCTGTCGGCCTCGCCCGCCAGGTGGCGCAGCAGGTACTCGTCGGCGGCGTCCCAGGCCCGCAGGCGCTCGCGCGGGTCCACGGGGAAACGGGTGAGCTCGAAGGCGCCCCACGGGGTGGCCAGGGCAGTGTCCGGCGGGGTCGCGGCGGGCGTGGTCTGGGGATTCATCGTGTTCTCAGGCTATCCGACGGCCCCCGGGAGCGATTACGGACGGATACTGGAAGAGCCCGACCGAGAGGGGTGAGGGCGATGGAGTGGAAACTCGAAGTCGTGGTGGTCCCGGTGTCGGACGTGGACCGCTCGAAGCTCTTCTACGAGGAGCAGGCCGGGTTCACCGTCGACCACGACACCCTGCTGCGGGACGGGATCCGGGTGGTCCAGCTGACGCCCCCCGGCTCGCCCTGCTCCATCGTGGTGGGCAAGGGGGTGATCGACTCTCCGCCCGGATCGGTCAAGGGGCTCCAGCTGGTGGTGCCGGACATCGAGAAGGCGCACGCCGAACTGGCGGCGCGGGGCGTGGCGGTCAGCCCGGTCCAGCACTTCGTGGCGGGGGGCCGGGCGAACGGGCACGGCGAGGCGTGGAACAACTTCGTGTTCTTCAACGACCCGGACGGGAACGGCTGGGCGGTCCAGGAGGCGCCGCGCGCCGCCCGGGGCTGACCGGCGGCCGGCCTTGGATAGGCTCCGGGGATGGCTGAACACGAGGGAAGCGTGCGGGTGGACAGCTGGATCTGGTCGGTCCGGCTGGTCAAGACGCGGGCGCTGGCGGCGGCGGCCTGCCGGGCCGGACACGTCAAGGTGAACGGCGAGCGGGCCAAGCCGGCCCAGGCGCTGAAGCCCGGGGACGAGGTGCGGGTCCGTGAGGAGGGCCACGAACGGGTCGTGGTGGTGCAGAAGCTGATCCGCAAGCGGGTCGGCGCCGAGGTCGCGGCGCAGTGCCTGGTCGACAACAGCCCGCCGCGGCCGCCGCGCGAGTTCGTCGCGGCGGCCGGGACGCGGGACCGGGGGGCCGGGCGGCCGACCAAGCGGGAGCGCCGCGAGCTGGACCAGCTGCGCCGGACCTGAGCCGCGCGGGCGCCGAACCGTGCCCGGACAGGGAGAGGCCCGGGCACGGAGAGGTACGGGCAGGGACAGGCCCGGGCACGGACAGGCCCGGAGCCGTTACACGGCAGCGGTGGCGAGCACCTTGGCGAGGAAGCCGCCGAGGTTGCCCACCGTCCGGTCGATCTGCAGCTCCAGCGGCAGCGACTCGTCGGGCCGGGTGACCAGGGTGGACTTCTTCAGCCCGCGCACGTAGAGGGAGCAGGCGAGGTCGGCGCAGATGTAGGTGCCGACCGTGTTGCCCTCGCGCCCGGCCGCCCCGGCCCGGCGGGCGGCGAGCAGCGCGACCCCGGACCCGGCGTGCGCGGTGATGCACAGCGAGCACACGTTGGTCTTGGTCAGGCTGCGCCGGATCACCGGCGAGCGCAGCGTCAGGCCGACCGTCTCGCCCTGGTACGGCGCCACCAGGTACGCCCGGTCGGGCGCGCCCTGGTCCCGCCAGCCGAGGAAGTCGAGGTGCTCCCAGGGCAGCTCCGCCAGGCCCCGGGGCAGGTTGAGCCGGCGGGCCTCGCCCTTGGAGCAGTTGACGAAGGACGCGCGGATCTCGTTCTCGCTCAGGGGTTCCATGTCGCGGAAGCTAACACCGGCCCGCCCGTCGTGTCGCGCCGATTTTCACCCGGTCCGCACCGGGTGGGCGGCCTGGACGGCGAGCCGCCGCGGGGCGTCCTCGCCGATCCGGGCGAGCAGGTCGTCCAGGGCGAGGAAGGCCTCCCAGCGTTCCTGCCCGCCGGCGGCGGCGAGGCGCTCGACCACCAGGTCCTCCAGGTCCGGGACCCGCTTGTTCTTCCAGGCCTTGTCGGCCAGGCTGACCAGCAGTGACTCGACGGTGACGCCGGGACCGTCCCAGCTCGCGTGGCCGCGGGCGAAGCGGGCGAGGTGCTCGGGGACGCCGCGGGCGAGCAGCAGGGCGTACCCGGCGGGCTCGTGCAGGGAGCCGGGGGCGGAGAGCTCCTCGGGGTGGACGGTCTTGCCGATGTCGTGGGTGGCGGCGCCGTACAGGACGGCCTCGTGGTCGAAGGCCAGGCCCGCGCGGGCGCAGAAGCCGACGATCTCCCCGGCCACTTCGTGCACCAGGGCGAGGTGGGCGACCAGGCGGGGCGGGGCGTCGACGGCCCGCAGCAGTTCGGCGACGCCGGGGGGCAGCGGGGGCAGGTCGGTGGTGGTCACGCCGCAGGGTACCCGCGGCGGTGAGGGACTGTCAGTGGCGGTCCATAGGCTTCGACGGTCCGGTCCCGGCGCAGGAGGGGGGCACCGGGACCGGACCCCGAGGGATGCTCGGGGCTACTTCTTGAAGGCGACACCGGCGTACGCCGAGACGTCCTGCCAGCCCTCGGGGAGTTCGGAGGTGGGCACGTGGCCCGCGACGGGGCGCCAGAGCGGGAGCTGGACGAGCCCGGGGCCGGCGAACTCGAAGTCGCCGAAGAAGGGTTCGACGCCGGACCGCGGGCGCAGCACGAGCGGGGCGCTGGCGCTGCGGTAGATGCGGGTGCCCTCGGAGGCGCTCTCGCGGGAGGCGAAGTCGGGGCTGCCGTGGGAGAGGATCAGCGCGCTGCCCGGGGCGAGCGCGTCGCGCAGGGTGCGGACGATCTGCTGCGCACCCTCCTCGTCGCGGATGAAGTGCAGCACGGCGACCAGCATCAGCGCGACCGGCCGGGAGAGGTCGACGGCGCCGGCCAGCGCGGGGTGGCCGAGGATCGCGGCCGGGTCGCGCAGGTCGGCCTCGATCACCGAGGTGTGCCCGGCGGGGTGGCCGGCCAGCAGGGCGCGGGCGTGGGTGGCGACGATCGGGTCGTTGTCCACGTACACCACCCGGGCGTCCGGGGCGACCCGCTGGGCGACCTCGTTGGTGGAGCCGACCGCCGGGATGCCGGTGCCGATGTCGACGAACTGGCGCACGCCCCGGCTCGCGACGAACTCCACGGCGCGGCCGAGGAACTGCCGGTTGGTGCGGGCCAGCAGCGGCAGCGCGGGGTAGGCGGAGATCGCGGCCTGGGCGGCCTTGCGGTCGGCCTCGAAGTTGTCCTTGCCGCCGAGGTAGTAGTCGTACATCCGGGCGGTGTGCGGGACGCCGGTGTCCAGCTCGCTCGGGGGCTGCCAGTCCTCGGCTCTGGCCCAGTCCCACTCGGTGTCCGTGCTCCGGCCGGTCGCCGCGCCGTCCTCGTACATCCTGTCCGCCCCCAATGCGCAATGCCGGAAGAGTTTGGCCACCGCCGGTCAACTCACGGTGCGCGGTGATCGTATCCAAGGACACACCGCGGAAACAGCGGGAGTTCAGGTTTACGCAACACCCGGTCACAGAGTGTGTGCACGTCAAAGCCGGTGCCGGCCCGGTCGGGTCGGATCGCCCGCCGGAGCCGTCCTCTCTATGCTGGCTGCCGATGACTGCCGACCGCCGCACCGTACTGCGCGCCACCGCCCGGATCGCCGCCCTCGCCGCCACCGGCGGCCTGCTCGCCGCGTGCGGCACCGGAACGCTCCGCCGGGCCGACCCGGGGGCACTCGCCGCGCACCCCGGGACCGTGGACCCGCAGCACACCACCGACCCGGCCTGGAACGGCGCGGAGGGCCCTGCCTCCCCCGCGCCCACCGCCCCGGCGGAGCCCGGGCCCGACGGTGGGCCGACCGCCGCCGCGGCCGCCGCCCAGCCCTCCGCCCCGCCGGCCCCGCCCGTGCTGCCGCCGCTCGCGCCCGGCACCCCGGCCGAGGTCGCGTACGGGCCGCGCACCGGGAGGAACGTGGCGCTCACCTTCCACGGCAGCGGCGACCCGAAGCTGGCCACCGCCCTGCTGGAGGCCGCCGAGCAGCGCGGCGCCAAGGTGACCGTGATGGTCGTCGGCAGCTGGCTCGACCAGCAGCCGCAGATGGCCCGGCGGATCCTGGACGGCGGCCACGAGCTGGGCAACCACACCCAGAACCACCTCAACATCTCGGCCATGGCGCCCGACCAGGCTCGCGCCGAGATCGCCCAGTGCGCCGAGCGCCTGCAGCGGCTCACCGGCTCGATCGGCCGCTGGTTCCGCCCCTCCGCCGCGCAGTACGCCACCCCGATGGTGCGCGAGCAGGCCAGGGCGGTCGGGTACGAGCACGTGCTGTCCTTCGACGTCGACCCGCGCGACTACAACGACCCCTCGGCCGCCGAGCTGCAGCGCCGGGTGCTGAACTCGGTGCGCGGCGGCTCGGTGGTGGCGCTGCACATGGGGCACCAGTGCACGGTGGACGCGCTGCCCGGCATCCTGGACGGCCTGGCCAAGGCGGGGCTCAAGCCGGTGACCGCCAGCCAGCTCTGCGCCTGAACGCCCTGGTCAGAGCATCGGGTCGTCGTCCTTGTACGGGCGCAGCCGCAGCGTGCGGGCGTCCGCGGCGCGGATCGCGTCGGCCCGGTTGACCAGTTCCTCCAGGTCGTCCCGGCCGGCGTGGATGAAGCGCCCGTGCAGCCCGTCGAAGCGGCCGCGGGCCGCGTCCACGGTGACCGCGACCATGTACGGGATGGAGCCCCAGTCCGTGGTGCCCTTGAACATCGGCATCCCGGCGGTCATGTCGGTGGCCACCGCGCCCGGGCTGATGTCGAGGACGACGACGCCGTTGCGGGCCAGCGAGTCCGCCATGTTGTCGGAGAGCTGGAGCAGCGCGCCCTTGGAGGTGGCGTACGCGGTGTAGTCGCCGTCCGGGCGCAGCGCGAAGCCGGAATTGAGGTTGATCACCCGGCCGCGCCGGCGGGCGACCATGCCGGGGAGCACGCAGCGCAGCAGGTTGTAGGGGCCGCGCAGGTTGGTCTCGATCACCTGCCACCACTGGTTGGCGTCGGTCTCCCAGAGCGGCACCTCGGCGCGGTCGACCAGGCCGGCGTTGTTGACCAGCAGGTCGATCGGCCCGAGGTCGCGCTCGACCAGCCGGACCGCCTCGCGCACCGAGCCGGGGCGGGTGACGTCGGCGGTCACGGCGACGCCCCGGGCGCCGCGCCTGACGCACTCCTTGAGGGTGTCGGTCAGTGTCTCGTGGGTCCGGCCGACCAGGCCGACGGACATCCCCTCGGCGGCCAGGCCGATGGCGAGTTCCCGGCCGATGCCCCGGCCGGCCCCGGTGATCAGGGCGACCTGTCCTGCGAGCGATCCCGTCGACACCCCGTACTCCCTTCGCGTGCCCGGCCCTGTCCTCTTCCGCCCCCGGCCCCCGTCTGCGGCATTCTGTCGGGCGCCGGGCGGAGCCGGGCCCGGGCACACGGGTCCGGGGTCGCCGCCTCACTCGTTCGGGGGACTCCCGGCCGTGGCACCCTGCCGGGGAGGGGGTGACCTACTGGCCGGTACGGAGTAGTAACGTCGTCGGGGCGGTGACCGGTGCACCCATTCCGGCACACCGGCCCGTTGTCCAGCAGCTCGCTGGGCCACCCGCTGGCTGGGCGACCCCCAGCACCGTCGAAGGGCAACTGAGTGAGTGACATCGCGCGCGTCGGAGTGATCGGCTGCGGCCTGATGGGGTCGGGAATCGCCGAGGTCTTCGCCCGGGCCGGGCTGGACGTCCTGGTGTCGGAGGCCAGCGGTGAGGCGCTGGAGTTCGGCCGCACCCGGCTGACCAACTCCCTGGAGACGGCCGTCAAGCGGGGCAAGCTGACGCCCGAGGAGCGGGACGAGGCGCTGGCCCGGCTGTCCTTCACCGTCGAGCTGTCCGACTTCGCCGACCGCGACCTGGTGGTCGAGGCCGTCGCCGAGCGCGAGGACATCAAGGTCCGGATCTTCGAGACCCTGGACCGGGTGGTCGAGCGCCGCGACGCGATCCTCGCCTCCAACACCTCCTCGATCCCGATCGTGAAGCTGGCCGCCGCCACCAGCCGCCCGGAGCAGGTGATCGGCCTGCACTTCTTCAACCCGGCGCCGGTGCAGAAGCTGGTCGAGGTCATCCCGACCCTGACCACCTCGGCGACCACCACCGAGCGGGTCGAGGCCTTCGCCTCCCAGGTGCTCGGCAAGGAGCCGATCCGCGCCCGTGACCGGGCCGGCTTCGTGGTCAACGCGCTGCTGGTGCCGTACCTGCTGTCCGCGGTGCGGATGTTCGAGACGGGCGTGGCCACCGCCTCGGACATCGACAAGGGCATGGAGGCCGGCTGCGCCCACCCGATGGGCCCGCTGCGGCTGTGCGACCTGATCGGCCTGGACACCATCGTCTCGATCGCCGAGTCGATGTACGACGAGTACAAGGAGCCGCTGTACGCCGCTCCCCCGCTGCTCTCCCGGATGGTCGACGCCGGCCTGCTGGGCCGCAAGTCCGGCCGGGGCTTCTACGACTACACCGCGAGCGCCTGACACCCGCGGCGGGACGGACGGCGGGGCCCGGCGGCCGGTTCACGGCCGCCGGGCCCTTTCGCCTGTCGGGGCGTCAGCTGTTGATGGCGTAGCTGTCGCCGTAGACCTTCCACTTCAGCGGCGGGTTGAGGTCGAAGTTCTTGGCGTTGAGGAAGACCAGCTGCTCGGTGTCGACCCGGCTGGTGTCCGAGTGCGCCTCCTCCTTCTTCATGACCACCTTGCGGGCGTCCAGGAAGGCCTTGAGGTAGGTGGCCTCGTCGCCGCCCTGGGCGGGCGTCCTGGCCTTCTTCATGGCGGCGGCGCGGATGCCGCCGAAGCTGTCCGAGCTGTTGCCCGGGCCGTGCATGACGATGGCGTCGTAGTAGGCGAACTGGCCGAGCGCGCGCAGGCCGTCGCTCTTCGCCTGGTTGACGGCGGGGTTGAAGTACACCCGGTCGCGCTCGTCGTTCTGGGCCTGCTGGAAGACGGTGTCCTTGGCGGCGGTGGCCCAGTCCTTCTCGAAGGCGGAGCCGAGGCCGGCGTGCGATTCGCTGCCGTTGACCTTCTTCAGGGCCGGCAGGTACTTGGCCAGGATGTTGCCGGGCTTGAGGTCGGTGTAGTGCTGGACCAGGTCCAGCATGTCACCGGTGCCGGAGCAGAAGCCGATGATGCCGGCGGTGTAGCCGCGGCCGTCCTTGATGTCCTCGATGTACTTGTACTGGGCCTTCCAGTCCAGCGACGAGTTCTCCGCGCTGGACACCAGCTGCATGGCGATGTCCTTCTTGTGCGGGTCGTCCAGCCCGACCCCCTTGAACTGGACGGCGGCGGCCGGCGACGGGGCGGCCTGGGCCGCCGAGGTGGCCGCGACGGTCAGCGGCGCGGCCACCAGGGCGGCGGCGAGGGCGATGCGGAGGGCACGACGGGGCTGAGGGCGCATGGGACGCTCCGATTCCTCGTGGGTTAGGAAACTTTCCTAACGAGAAGGAAAAGCCCTGACGCCGCACTCCCGCAAGGGTTTTGACGGAACCTCTTCAAGAGATCTTGGCGGCCGGGGCTCAGAACGCCCGGCGCCGCACCCACCAGACCGCCGCCGCGCACAGCGCCACCGCGAGCAGGAGCGTCCAGCCGAACTCGATGAACTGGAACGGCCAGAACCTGCTCGCCGGTTGGTACACCTCGTGCGCGGTGTAGCCGCCGTCGCGCACCAGCTCCTGGAGGTGGGCGAAGTCCCCGCCGATGTCGTAGAAGGCGCCGGTCGAGATCCGCTTCCCGGCCGGGTCGGAGAACCAGACGTTCAGCACCCAGCGGTCGTCCAGCGCCATGGGCTTCATGGAGTGCACCGCGTCCTCCAGCGGAGGCAGGTAGTGCGCGCGCACGGAGTGGGCGAGGAACGGCAGCGCCACCGAGGCCAGCAGGCCGGCCCCCACCGCGACCACCGTACGGCGGAGCACCGCACCGGCCAGCACCGCGACCCCGAAGGCCACCAGCACCCGTCCGACCAGCACCGGCGGAGTCTGCACGAAGACCTCCGGGCTGAACCCCCCGACCCGGAGCGTCAGCGGTCCGCTCCACCAGCGCAGCAGCAGTCCGAACAGCACCGCCACGACGGCCAGCACCGCACCGCCCATGACCAGGCCGCCCACCGTCCAGCGGGTCCGCCCGGCGCCCTGGGTCCAGGCGAAACGCACCGTGCCGTACTCGAACTCCCGTGCCAGCAGCGGGCCCCCGAGGAAGGCCCCGAAGGCCCCGCCGAGGACGTAGAACACGGAGTCGAGCGCCAGCAGACCGTCGCCGTACTCGTGCAGGAACTGCTTGTACATGGCCATGCAGGCGTCGGTGGCCGGGTCGCAGGAGGCCGCGCCGGTGCGGGCCAGGCCGTCGTGCAGGTACCAGCCGTGGACCAGCAGCGCGAGGGAGATCGCGGCCATCACCGTCAGCAGGGTCAGCAGCGCGGGCCGGTGCCGCAGCCCGGCCGCCCGCAGGACGGCGGAGCGGGGCGGGGCGAGGGACAGGGAGCTCACGGCAGCAGCACCTTCTCGTTCGGGTGGACGGCCCCGCGCGGGCCGGGGAGGGCGGAGGCGGCCGGCTCGCGCAGGTAGGCGAGCACCAACTCCGTCAGCCCGACGCGCTGTTGGTGCCAGGAGCCGGAGACCGGGGCGTCCACGCCGCCGGTGCGGACCAGCAGGTGGGACTGGGCGCCGGCCCGGCGGTCGCGGACCACCGGCAGCTGCCCGGCCACCCGGTCGGCCTCGGCGGTCGGGCCGGTGAGCATCCGGTGGCCGGCCAGCAGGTCGTCCACCTCCCCCGCGACCTGGACCCGGCCGGCGCCGAGCACCACCAGGTAGTCGCAGCTCTGCTCCAGTTCGTTGACGGCGTGCGAGGAGAACACCACCGACATCCCGTCCTCGGCCACCGCGGTCAGCAGCACGGCCATGAAGTCGTGCCGCGCGAGCGGGTCGAGAGCGGCCAGGGGCTCGTCCAGCAGCAGGAGTTCGGGGCGCTTGGCGAGTGCCAGCGCGAGCGAGACCTGGGCCTGCTGACCGCCGGAGAGGCGGCCGTACTTGCGGTCCTGCGGGATGCCCAGGCCGTCCAGGTGGGTACGGGCCCGGGCGTCGTCCCAGCGGCGGTTGAGGTGACGGCCCATCGCCAGCAGGTCGCGCACGGGCACGCCGGGGTAGAGCGCGGCGTTCTGGGCGACGAAGCCGATCCGGTCCAACGCATGCGGGGAGCCGGGCAGCTGGTCGCCGAGGACGGTCAGCGCGCCCTCGCTCGGCAGGGTCAGTCCGGCGGCCAGGCTGAGCAGCGTGGTCTTGCCGGCGCCGTTGGGGCCGACCAGGGCCACCACGTGCCCGGCGGGGACGGCGAGCCGGCAGTCCCGCAGCGCCCAGGAGCGCCGGTAGCGCTTGCCGAGCCCGGCGCAGTCGATCACCGTGTCCACGGCCATCAGGCCACCACCCCGTCCCGGTCCTCGCGCAGGTCGCGCAGCGCGTCCTCGAACACCGCGGCCATCCCCTCCTCGTCCAGCCCGGCGGTCCGCGCCGAGCGCATCCAGTCCAGCAGCCCGCGGCGCAGCGCGGCCCGCTCGCGCAGCGGCACCACCCCGGCGGGCAGGCCCCGCACGAAGGTGCCCTGGCCCCGGCGGCCGGCCGCGAGGCCGCGGTGCTCCAGTTCGCGGTACGCCTTGAGCACGGTGTTCGGGTTGATCGCCAGCCCGGCCACCACCTCGCGCACCCGGGGCAGCCGGTCCCCCTCGGTCAACCAGCCCATCCGCAGCGCCTGTTCGACCTGCTGCACGAGCTGCAGGTAGGTCGGGACGCCGGAGGCCGGGTCCAGGCGGAACTCGATCGGGGAGGGCTGGTCGGCATCGTCTTTATCTACTTCCATAGGTAAAGAGATAAACGATGAACCGACGCACCGTCAACCCGGGCAGTGTCAACCCGAGGAAACGGAAAGGGCCCCGCCCCGGACTCGTGGTCCGGGGCGGGGCCCTCCTGGGTACTACGGCCGCGTCAGACGCCGCGCAGCACCGCGCCGGTGCGGGCGACGGCCTCGGCGACGGCCGCCTCGCGGGCGGCGGTCGCCTCGTCGGCGGTCAGGGTGCGGTCGGTCGCGCGGAAGCGCAGCGCGTACGCCAGCGACTTCTTGCCCTCGCCGACCTGCTCACCGGTGAACACGTCGAACAGCCGGATGGCCTCCAGCAGTTCGCCCGCGCCGGAGCGCAGCGCGGCCTCGACCTCGGCGGCCGGGACAGCGGTGTCGACGATCAGCGCGACGTCCTGGGTCGCCACCGGGAAACCGGAGACGGTCGGACCGCCGACCCGCTCGGCGCCGTCGGCGGTGAGCAGGTCGATGTCGATCTCCATCGCGGCGGTGCGGGCCGGCAGCCCGAGCGCCTTGACCACCCGCGGGTGCAGCTCACCGGCGTGGCCGACCACCCGGTCGGTGCCGGCCACCAGCAGCTCGGCGCAACGGCCCGGGTGCCACGGGGCCAGCTGGCCCTGCCGGACGGTCAGCTCGATGCCGGCCGCCCGGGCCACCGTGCGGGCCGCCTCGACGGCGTCCGCCCAGGAGGCCTGGGCACCCTTGCCCCACCAGCCCGACGGCAGCCGCTCGCCCGCGAGGGCGACGGCGATCCGGCGCGGCTGGTCCGGCAGCGCGGCGTCCAGCGCGGCCAGCTCCTCGTCGCTGGGCCGGTGGTCGACCGCCGGACGCGGGGCCACGCTCAGCTCGTCCTTGGGCAGGAAGACGGTGCCGGTCTCGAAGATCGCCAGGTCGGTGTTGCCCCGGCCGACGTTGCGGCGCAGCGCGCCGAGCAGGCCCGGCAGCAGCGTGGTGCGCAGCGCCGGCTCCTCGTCGTTCAGCGGGTTGACCAGCTTCACCGTGCGGCGGCGCCGGTCGTCCGCCTCCAGGCCGAGCGCCTCGAAGGCGGTCTCGCCGAGGAACGGGTAGTTGTTGACCTCGACGTAGCCGGCCCCGGCCAGCGCGACGCCGATCCGGCGGTGCACCCGCTGGGCCTCGGTCAGGCCCTTGCCCGGGGGAACGTCGGGCATCCGGACGGGGACGTTGTCGTAGCCCTCCAGCCGGATGACCTCCTCCGCGAGGTCGTACGGGTCGGTGAGGTCCGGGCGCCAGGTCGGCGGGGTGACCTCCAGGACGTCGGCGCCGGAGACCGAGCAGCCGATCTCCTGCAGGCGCCGGGTGACGGTCTCGCGGCCGTACCCGGTGCCGGCCACCCGGTCGGGCAGGTCGGCGGCGATGGTGATGGTGCGCACCGGGTGCGGGGCCGCGATGTCGGTGACCCCGGCCTCGGCGGTGCCGCCGGCGATCAGGACCAGCAGGTCGACGGCGCGCTGCGCGGCTGCACGGGCGGCCTCCGGGTCGACGCCGCGCTCGAAGCGCTTGGACGCCTCGGAGGGCAGCTTGTGCCGCTTGGCGCTGCGGGCGATGGCGACCGCGTCGAAGTGCGCCGCCTCGATGATCACCTCGGTGGTGCCCGGCCCCGCGGCCGGGTCGAGGATCTCGGTGGAGGCGCCGCCCATCACACCGGCCAGGCCGATCGGGCCGCTGTTGTCGCAGATCAGCAGGTCCTCGGCGGAGAGCTTGCGCTCGACCCCGTCGAGGGTGGTGAGGCTCTCGCCCTGCTCCGCCCGGCGGACCGTGATCGGGCCCGACACGCGCTGCTTGTCGTAGGCGTGCAGCGGCTGGCCGACCTCCAGCATCACGTAGTTGGTGATGTCGACGGTCAGCGAGATCGGGCGGATGCCCGACTTCTGGAGCCGGCGCTGCAGCCAGATCGGGGACTTGGCGTTCGGGTCGACGCCGACGACCGTACGGGCCACGAAGCGGTCGCAGCCGGCCTGGTCGTTGACCTTCACCAGGTAGCCGAAGGAGTTCGCCGGCGGCACGTCGAGCAGCGCCGGGTCGGCCAGCGGCAGCCCGTACGCGGCGGCGGCCTCACGGGCCACGCCGCGCATGGACAGGCAGTAGCCGCGGTCCGGGGTGACGGCGATGTCGAGCACCTCGTCGACGAGCTGGAGCAGCTCGATGGCGTCGGTGCCGGGCTCGAACTCCGGCGGGAGCACGATGATGCCGTCGTGGTCGTCGCCCATGCCCAGCTCGCGGGCGGAGCAGATCATGCCGGCCGAGGTGTGGCCGTAGGTCTTGCGGGCCGCGATCGGGAACGGGCCGGGCAGCACGGCGCCCGGGAGCACGACCACGACCTTGTCGCCGACGGCGAAGTTGGTCGCACCGCAGACGATCTCCTGCGGCTCGCCGGTGCCGTTGGCGTCGCCGACGTTCACGAAGCAGTGCCGGATCGGCTTCTTGAAGCCGGACAGCTCCTCGATGGAGAGCACCTCGCCGACCACCAGCGGACCCTTGAGGTCCGTGCCGATCTGCTCGACGGTCTCGACCTCCAGGCCGGCCCGGACCAGGCGCTCCGCGACGTCACGGCCGGTCTCGCCGGCCGGCAGGTCGACGTACTCGCGCAGCCAGGAAAGCGGGACGCGCATCAGATCTCCATCCCGAACGGGAGGGTGAAGCGGACGTCACCCTCGACCATGTCGCGCATGTCGGCGACGTTGTGACGATTCATCAGGATCCGCTCCAGGCCCAGGCCGAAGGCGAAGCCGCTGTAGCGGTTGGGGTCGACGCCGCAGGCGACCAGCACCCGCGGGTTGACCACGCCGCAGCCGCCGAGCTCGATCCAGCCCTCGGAGGAACAGGTCCGGCACGGCCGGTCCGGGTTGCCGACGCTCGCACCCCGGCACACGAAGCACTGGAGGTCGATCTCCGCGCTCGGCTCGGTGAACGGGAAGTAGGACGGGCGCCAGCGCAGCTCCAGGCCGCCACCGATCAGCTTCTCGACCAGCACCTCGATGGTGCCCTTGAGGTCGGCGAAGGTGATGCCCTCGTCCACCGCGAGGCCCTCGACCTGCCGGAAGACCGGGGTGTGGGTGGCGTCCAGCTCGTCGGTCCGGTAGACCCGGCCCGGGCAGACCACGTAGACCGGGGGCTCGCGGTCGAGCATGGTGCGGGCCTGGACCGGGGAGGTCTGGGTGCGCAGCACCACGCCGGAGTCGGCGGAGCCGTCCGGGGCCTGGACGAAGAAGGTGTCCTGCATCGAGCGGGCCGGGTGGTCCGGGCCCAGGTTGAGGGCGTCGAAGTTGAGCCACTCCGCCTCGACCTCGGGGCCCTCCGCGACCTGGTAGCCCATCGCGACGAAGGTGTCCTCGATGCGCTCGGCCATGGTGGTCAGCGGGTGCCGGGCGCCGCGCGGGGCGCGGTCGTACGGCAGCGTGACGTCCACCGCCTCCTCGACCAGCACGCGGGCGTCGCGCTCCGCCTCCAGCTCGGCCTGCCGCTTGGCGAGGGCCTGGTTGACCGCCCCGCGGGCCTGGCCGATCAGCTTTCCGGCCGCCGCCTTCGCGTGCGGGGGCAGAGCGCCGATCTCGCGATTGGCGAGCGAGAGCGCGGAGCGGTCGCCGGTGTGGGCGACCTTGGCCTGCTTCAGTTCGTCCAGGGAGCCGGCGGCGGCGAACGCGGCGATCGCCTCGTCCCGCGCCTGCTCCACCACCTCGGGCTTGAGGGCCTCGACCTCGACCGGGTCGTACGACTTGTTGGGTGCCGACATCTCTATCTTTCCCGTGCTCCTGCTCGTCCGTGCTCAAGGTCTTTGGGCCAACGCCAAAGGTCGAGTGTAGTCGCAGCGGGTATCACCGCTGCCGCGAAGCCCGTCCGGGGAGACGACGTCCGACCTGCTCGGGAACTCCGAGCATGCGGTGCGCCTGCCGCGCATGCTCTGTCAGAGCATGCCGTGCTCGTCGTTCATGCTCTTTCAGAGCATGAAGTCGGGCACCCCGGCGGGCAGGATGAATCGGAACCGGGCGCCGCCGCCGGGCGCGCGGTCGACGCGGATCGAGCCGCCGTGGGCCTCCACGATGCCCTTGACGATGTAGAGTCCCAGGCCCGTGCCGCCGCGCTTGGAGCCGCGCCAGAAGCGGGTGAAGACGCGGGGCATCGATTCCTCGGGGATGCCGCTGCCTTCGTCGCTCACGGTGACCGCTGTGCCTTCCACGATGCGGGGCGGGGTGCCGCTGCGCTCCCAGACGGGCGCCTCGACGACCTCCTTGGCCGGTGCCACCTCGATGGTGACAGTTCCCTCGCCGTGCCGCACCGCGTTTTCCAGCAGGTTGGCCAGCACCTGGTCGACCTTGTCCGGGTCGGCCCACAGGACGGTCAGCGGTTCGCCGATCCGGATGTCGAAGCGGTCCTCGGGGATGCCGGTGGCGACCTTGCGCTCGACGTGCCGGCGCACCGCCGCGGCCAGGTCGACCACCTGCTTGCGCAGCTCCAGCCGGCCGGAGTCGATCCGGGAGATGTCCAGCAGCTCGGCGATCAGCCGGGTGACCCGGTCGGCGTCCGCGTCCACGGTCTCCAGCATCAGCCGCTTCTGCCCGTCGGTGAACCGCTCCCACTTGGCCAGCAGCGTCGCCGTGAAGCCCTTGACGCTGGTCAGCGGGGAGCGCAGCTCGTGCGCCACGGTGGCGATCAGCTCGGCGTGGCTGCGCTCGGTGCGGCGCCGGGCCTCGGTGCCGCGCAGGGCGATCACCAGGCGCTCCAGCGGCCCGCCCGGCGCGCTGCGCACGTACCGGGCGGAGACCAGCACCTCGCGCCCCCCGGGCAGCAGCAGGTTGCGCTCCGGCTGGCGGGTGCGGGTGGCCAGACCGCCGTACGGGTCGGTCAGCGGCCACCAGCGGCGGCCGTCCAGGTCCTCCAGCGGGAGGACGTCCTCCAGTCCGCTGCCGAGCGCGGCCTGCGGGAGCACGCCGGTGAGCCGGGCCGCGGCCCGGTTGAAGCAGACCACCCGGCCCAGCGCGTCGGCGACCACCAGGCCGTCCGGCAGGTCGTCCGGGTCGAGCTCGGGTCCGCTGCCGACCATGGGTTGCCTCCCCGATTACCCACCGTGCCGTTCCCCCCACCGAGGCAGACCCTAGCGCCTCCCAGGCCCGTGCAGTAGGGCTTGCCGCGTGGATCCTGACGCGCCCCCGGGTGCGTCAGGCGTTCGAGCGGCAGCCGCCGGGCGAGCGCTGGGCGCGCGCGGAGGCGTACAGGCAGACCGCCGCCGCGGTGGCCAGGTTGAGGCTCTCGGCGTGGCCGTGGATCGGGACGCGCACGACCTCGTCGGTGAGCGCGCGGGTCTCCTCCGGAAGCCCCCAGGCCTCGTTGCCGAACACCCATGCGCCGGGCGCCCCCAGGGTGCCCTCGTCGAGCTCCTGGTCCAGGTCGCGCTCCCCCGCGCCGTCCGCGGCGAGCACCCGGACGCCGGCCTCGCGCAGCCTGCCGACGGCCTCCTCGACCGGTACCCCGACCGCCACCGGCAGGTGGAACAGGCTGCCCACGGAGGCCCGGACGGCCTTCGGGTTGTAGAGGTCCACGGAGGCGTCGGTGAGCACCACGGCGTCCGCCCCGGCCGCGTCGGCGGTGCGCAGCACCGTGCCGGCGTTCCCGGGGTCGCGCACGTGGGCGAGGATCGCGACCAGCTTCGGACGGGCCTTGAGCACCTCGGCGAACGGGGTGTCGATGAAGCGGCAGAGCGCCACGATGCCCTGCGGCGTCACCGTGTCGCAGATCTCGGCGATCACCTCGTCGGTGGCGGTCAGCACCGGCAGCCCCTCGACCAGGGCGGCCTCGACGATGCCGGCGTGCCGCTCGGCGGCCTCCGGGGTCGCGTAGACCTCGACCACGGCGTGCTCGCCGCTGCCCGGCAGCCTGCCGAAGGCGATGGCCTCCCGGACGGCCTGCGGGCCCTCGGCCAGGAAGCGGCGCTCCTTGGTGCGCTGGTTGCGCTTGGCCAGCCGGCGGGCGGCCACGACGCGCGGCGAGCGCAGGGAGGTCAGCAGGGGGGTGTCGGTGCTCGGCATGGTCTCGTTCTCCGGAGGCGCTGAAGGAGGGGGAAAAGCAGGACCGGACCCGCAGGCGAGCCTGCGGGTCCGGTCAGAGCTCAACCGATCTCGGAAGATCAGGCGGCGTCGGCGGCGGCCTTCGGGGCGTTCACGTCGGCCGGCAGCGCCTTCTGGGCGACCTCGACCAGGGAGGCGAACGCACCCGGGTCGTTGACGGCCAGGTCGGCCAGCATCTTGCGGTCGATCTCGACGCTGGCGGCCTTCAGGCCCTGCACGAAGCGGTTGTAGGTGATGCCGTTGGCACGGGCCGCAGCGTTGATGCGCTGGATCCACAGCTGACGGAAGTCGCCCTTGCGCTTCTTGCGGTCGTTGAAGTTGTAGACCAGCGAGTGGGTGACCTGCTCCTTGGCCTTGCGGTACAGGCGCGAACGCTGGCCACGGTAGCCGCTGGCGCGCTCCAGGATGACCCGGCGCTTCTTGTGGGCGTTGACTGCCCGCTTGACGCGTGCCACTTGATTACTCCTTGGGTTGGACCACGGACTACTTCACGTGGTCCGTCATTCGAATGGGTCGGGAAGGATCAGCTGCCCCGCTCGCGGCTCGCGCCGGGCGGGAGGGCGATCACTTGCCGAGAAGCTTCTTGATCTTCTTGGCGTCAGCGGGGGCCAGCTCGACGGTCCCGGCCAGCTTGCGGGTCAGCGTCGAGGGCTTGTGCTCCAGGAGGTGGCGGCGGCCGGCGCGCTCGCGCAGCACCTTGCCAGAGCCACTGATCTTGAAGCGCTTGCTGGCGCCACTGTGCGTCTTCTGCTTCGGCATTTCGCCGTATCTCCTCGTCAGTCCCGTCCGCGCCCGCGCGACGTGCGCCGCGCGGGCGTGAACTGGATGGATCTGCGGTGACCGGGCGGGCCGCCCCGTCACCCTGGGGGCCGGTCTCCCGGGCCTCCTGGCCGGTGAGGGCTCAGGCGCCCTGGGAGGCGGCCGGCTGCTCGACCGGAGCGTCGGCCTCGACGGCCGGCGCCTCGGCCGGGGCGTCCTGCGCCTCGGTCGTGACGTCCTCGTCCTCGGTCACGACGTCCTCGACGTCCTCGACCTCGGTCACGACGTCCTCGTCCTCGATGTCCGCAGCGGCGTCGGAGCCGGCGGTGCGGCCCTGACGCTCGGCCTTGCGGGCGTCCGCGAGGGCGCGGGCCTCGGCCATCGCCTCGGTCTTCTTCTTGTGCGGGCCAAGGACCATGATCATGTTACGGCCGTCCTGCTTGGGCGAGGACTCCACGAAGCCCAGGTCCTGGACGTCGTCGGCGAGCCGCTGAAGCAGACGGAAGCCCAGCTCGGGGCGGGACTGCTCACGACCGCGGAACATGATCGTGATCTTGACCTTGTCGCCCTGCTTGAGGAACCGGACGACGTGACCCTTCTTGGTGTCATAGTCGTGCGGGTCGATCTTCGGCCGGAGCTTCATCTCCTTGATGACCGTGTGCGCCTGGTTCTTGCGCGCCTCACGGGCCTTCATGGCCGACTCGTACTTGAACTTGCCGTAGTCCATGAGCTTGCACACCGGCGGCCGGGCGGTCGCCGCGACCTCGACCAGGTCGAGGTCGTACTCCTGCGCGAGCTCCAGCGCCTTGGCAAGCGGCACGATGCCGACCTGCTCGCCGCTGGGACCGACGAGTCGCACCTCGGGGACGCGAATCCGGTCGTTGATGCGGGGCTCGGTGCTGATGGGGCCTCCTCGGTTGCACCTTCTGCGATGCGGCCGTCGGACGGCGGTCGCACGTAGTGGACTCGACCACTGGGCGGGGCTTCATTCGTGCTGCGCTGTCCGGTACGTACACCGCCACACGAAAAAAGCCCCGCTCGGTACAAGCGGGGCTCCACACAACCGGGGGCGACGCCCGGTGAGGGGCGCTGCGGCGACTCGGCGCCAGTGGCGCCCGTCGCGGACCGGGACCCGTCGACCCTGAGGCCGACCAGGTGGGAGACTTTCGCGGTTGCCCTCTCGGGCCTCCTCAGTGGAGCCTCCACTTGCTGGCCGAGTGCCCATACGGGATCCCGGCCGGTCAGTCTCGAAGCTTACAGCGTCGGGGGGGCGAACGCTATTCCGCCCCTCCGCGCGGCCGCCTCCCGGCGCGGGGAACAGCCGCCTCCCGGCGCGGATACGGCCGCGTCCTGGTACCGAAGGGGCCCTTGTACGCTCCATGGGTACGGACAGACCGACACGATGGAACGAGCCCACCTTGAGCAGCGAGCCCACCCAGAACCCCGGCGCGGACGACGACGCGATCGGCTTCGACGACCTCACCCGCGACATCGCCGAGGTCCCGGCCGTCGAGGTGATCACCACCGTCGCGGTGCACCTGATGAGCGCCGCCGCCGTCAAGTGCGGTCTCGCCGAGGGCGGCGACAAGGACAAGGACCTGGACGAGGCCCGCAAGCTGATCACCGCACTGGCCGGGCTGGTCACCGCCGGCGCCCCGGAGATCAGCAACTTCCACGCCGCGCCGCTGCGCGACGGGCTGCGCTCGCTCCAGCTCGCCTTCCGCGAGGCCTCGATCGTCCCGGACGCCCCGGGCGCGGGCCCGGGCGAGAAGTTCACCGGGCCGGTCTACTCCTGAGACCGCTCGCGGGAGGTCCGGCAAGCGCCGGCCCGACCTCCCACCCCCTCAACACCCTGAGAGCGGCCCCCCCCGCAACTCCCCCCCCACCAGCCAGACC